>CAYTBG010000022.1:0-33525 GCA_964435925.1 uncultured Eubacteriales bacterium
AGAATTCCTTTCTACATTGAAATAAACTCTATCTTGCTTCGACAAATGGAGATGGCAGGGATTGATAGGAACCGCATGCTTAGAGTAGAAAGACATCAGGCTTCTGATTTTAAGCAAGCAACAGGCCTGATTGTTCCCTCTTTCCCAAGATACAATTGGATAATCGAGCATTACGATTTAAAGCCAAATAAAGTTCATATGATATTGAATGGGACAAATATCCCCGCAGCTAAAAAGACAGATCGCTCAGTAACTTTAAAAAAACTAAGCCTGCCTCAAAATGGATTTTACTTAGGATTTTTAGGTAATGTTTGGGGATATTATGATTTGAATACTATTTTTAAAGCCTTGGAACTTTGCCTTGAAGGAATACCAAACTTACACATGATAATGATTGGTGCTGGCCCGGATATAGATAATTTAAGAAATAAATTACAAGAAATTCAGACAAGTTCAAGGTTAATTTTTCTTGGCTACGTTCAGCCAGAATTACTCTTTAATGTTATGGGGGCTATTGATGTTGGACTTATGAATTTGACAAAAAATGGTCTTCAGGATTTGGGCCCAGTCACAACTCGTTTTGCAACTTACGCAGTCTTCCAAATGCCAGTTATTGCTAACAATCTTTACTTGGAAAATTACCCTGAAGAGCTTGCGCAGGGATTATCCCCAGTTCCCCCTGAAGATCCTCATGCCTTGGCGGATATGATCCTCTGGCTGTACAATCATCCTGAAGAAAGAGAAGCTAGGGCTAATATTCTTCATGATTTTGTCATTAAAAAACTAACCTGGAATGCTGTTACAAAAGAAATTCTGGAAATTATTAAACACGATAAAAAACTGAAAATAGACTGAGTATCTTAGGAAAACCTAGTCTTTATTTAAAAAAATTAATGAAAATCGTTCTCGATACAATTCCTTTAATCTATGGGACAGGAGCAACCCACAGGACAACCTATAATCTCTATCGAGAACTTATGCGATTGGATAAGAGAAACGAATATGCATTACTTCACATAGATCGTCGCCTTAAAAGAGAGCCTTATAAAGCCCTTCTTGAAGAAAAATCATTACCTGTATATAAAATCTTTTCTCCTGTAAAGGTGATACAATGGGCTTGGAACAACTTTAACTGGCCAAAATTAGAACAAATCACGGGAGATGTTGATCTCTACCATGTTACAGGAATCATCACTCCAGCTACCAAACGAGCTAAAGTTTTGGTTACTATTCACGGAATCGTTGCGGAAGTGATCCCAGAACTTCTTCCACCTGAGCGTGCTAAAAGGCTGCAGAAAGTGACGCGGAATGCTATAGCCCGGGCAGATTATTATCTTGCAGTCTCCGAAACTACAAAAAAAGATATGATAAAGCACTTGGGAGTAAATTCAGATATAATTTATGTCGTTCCCCACGGAGTGGATCCTGTGTTTAGATACCTCCCAGATCGAAACTCTCTATCCAACCGTTTAAAAAGCGAGTTCAACATTGTTAAACCATATATTCTTTATGTTGGGGCGATCGGAAGGCACAAAAATGTGATGGGGATTCTTCATGCCTACCGTCTGCTTCAAGATAGAGGCTATACGAATCATGACCTTTTATTAGTCGGTCCTCCTGATAGCGCCAGCCAAGAAGCCAGAGATTTCATAAGAAAAAACAACTTGCAAAAGCGGGTCTTTATGCCTGGCCAACTCAGACAGGATACTCAGGAATTGACTGATCTCTATAATGGCGCTGATTGCTTTTTGTTTCCAAGTTATTATGAAGGTTGGTGCTCTCCTCCAATAGAGGCAATGGCTTGTGGGACTCCAGTCGTGGCATCATTCCATTCATCAATTCCCGAAACGGTAGGAGAGGCAGCACTACTTATAGATCCTGATGATCCTCAAGCTCTAGCTGATAAGATTGCATTGTTACTAGAGGATAAGGATCTCCGAGCGGGATTGATTGAAAAAGGTTTACAACGGGCTGCGGAGTTAAGCTGGCGTTCTTCAGCTCTCCAATTAATAGAAGTCTATAAAAAAATAGAGGATCAGATGCTATGAGTAAATATAATCTACATTATTTTCCATCTGAAAATCAGATGAAGAGCGCGCGGGCTTATTGTCTAGAGTATTTCAAGCCGAAGGGAAAATTGCTTGACCTCCGATGGGGCGAGGAGAATTTCTAGAGCTACTCCAAGAAAGGGGCTACTTTCGGCTATTTCTGTTACGATTGATCATGCTGAGACATTACAACGGCAGTGAAATTTATATTGCAGGTGAAAAGCGATGAGAGTAGCAGTTGATGTGAGATGTTTGTCTGGTTCTAATCAACTGCAAGGTGTTAGTCAATACACAAAATATCTAGTTACTAACCTACTAAAGATTCAAAATATGATTTTTCGACTTTTCCCCGGTTTTAAACGCCCCGGAAAGCAAGATGTGTACAGCTCCTTGCCTTCACTTCCGGATACATCTCGCTGGACGTGGAGTCCTGTCCCCATGCATTTATTAGAACAATTGTGGCGAGTCGGGTGGCCACCTGTAGAATGGATTACTGGGCCTGTAGAAATTTTTTTTGAGCCAAATTTTTTTATTCCTCCCTTGCATAGCGCCAAAGCAGTAGTGACGGTTCATGATTTATCCTTCCAGCGGTATCCGGAATTTTTCCGACCTGGTGTTGCGAAGCAACGAATAACACAGCTAAACAAAACATTGGAAAGAGCGGATGCGGTTATCGCTGTAAGTCATTTTACTGCGGACGAAATTTGCACACTGTGGCCAAAGTATCGAGCAAAGGTTCATGTGGTTCATGAAGCACCTGATCCTGAATTCTGCCCTCAATCTGAAAAAAAAATTCAAGAGATAACAAATCGCCTGGAGCTCAAAATCCCGTTCATTCTCTATGTAGGTGCTCTTCAGCCTCGTAAGAATGTTACCTCCCTTGTACAAGCCTATTTAAAATTACGTCGCTCCGGGGGGACAAAATGCCAATTGGTCTTGGCTGGTACTTCCGGTTATGGAGCCGAAGACATAATGCATACAGCCTCCTCTGGAATTGAAAAGGGATGGATACGTTATCTGGGCTTTGTTCCACAGCAAGATCTTCCTGCGCTTTATGCTGCTTCCAATGTATTTTGTTATATTTCATTGTATGAAGGATTTGGACTTCCTCCTCTGGAGGCCTTAGCCTGTGGTACTCCAGTATTGGTTTCTCAAATTCCTGTCTTCGAAGAGGTTCTAGGATCCCAAGCATATTATGTTAACCCATCAGATATAGAAGACATATCCAAGGGAATAGCTTTGTGTGAAGAACGAGCACCTTCTTCATTGAACGAACGCCTAAATTGGACGGCCAATTTCTCCTGGGAAAAAGCTGCTTCACAAACCGCAGATGTATTTAAAGAGGTTGCATGAAGATCGCTATTGATACAAGCTGCTTGCTTATCAACCGGTTCAGCGGATTATCGGAAGTCGTTCATAATCTCCTCCTTCATCTTCCTCATGTTGCTGAGAATAACCACTTTGCTCTCTTCATGAATTATTTTCGGCCTACGAAGAACGTAAAAAAAATTTCTTACCCAGGAACAGTTAACCATTTTTTTCGATCACCGCGCCGACTGGTAGCCTGGTGGTGGAAACACGCCTGGCCTCCCTTTGATTATTATCTCCAAGGAATGGATCTTTATCACTCCCTTCATATCCAAATCCCCCCGACAAGAGACATCAAAACAGTCTTAACTGTTCATGACTGCCGTTATCTGGCTCTTCCCGAACTTTATGAGCGCCGGGAAGTCGAGAGCTATCGTCGTCAAATGACAATTTCCCTGAATCGTGTGGATCTTGTGGCCACTGTCTCAGAATTCACAAGGCAGGAAGTTTTAACCTATTTCCCGATTTCCGAAGATCGGGTAAGAGTTATACATAATGGCTTTAATCCTTATGTGTCAGATAACGATCGTCTGGAAGAAAAAGTAAATCGCTTTATCGCCGACAACAATTTACCTCAAGCCTATCTGCTTTACATAGGAGTATTGGACCCCCGAAAGAATCTTGGGAGACTGATTGAAGCTATCGCCCGATGCCGACAAGAAAATAATGATTTTCCGGAGTTGGTCATTGCGGGAGTTTCTCATGAAAAATGGCCCCGGAGTAGCCAGGCCAGAAAAGCCAGGGAATTAGGTATCTTAGACAATATTTACTTAAGTGGACTTGTAGAGAGGGATATTTTATGGGGATTAGCCCAAAAAGCTACAGCGCTATGCTATCCTTCTCTGTATGAGGGCTTCGGATTTCCACCATTAGAGGCTATGTCCCTCGGTGTGCCAGTTTTAGCTGGTAAAAGCTCATCTATTCCAGAGGTCACTGGGAACGCCGCCTGTTTGGCTAATCCACTGAATGTGGATGATCTTGCCCAAGGATTAAGAAGAACAGTTTTTGATAACGAATACAGGCAAACCCTGATTGAATCGGGATATCGCCAGCTAAAAAAATTTTCCTGGAAGAAAGCTGCTGCTGAATACATTAGATTTTATCAAGAAGCTCTAAATTCATGAGTTTGCACGAATCTTTTGCTCGCCATATTTACTGGCCTTTAGTCCAGAAATTGAAAAGAGAGCATACGGCACAAGCGCTAAAAGAATTATCTGAATCACAGTGGAAAAGTCGGGATGAGATTCTTTATGAACAGTGGCAATTGGTTAGACGAGTGGTCAATAAGGCAGCTCAGGAGGTCCCGTATTACAGAAAGGCTTACAAGCGCATAGGCTGGGATTTCAATAACAAAGAGTTCTCGTATGAAGATTTCTTGAATATTCCTAAAATCGAAAAAGAAGAGGTGAGAGACCATCTCTCAGAGTTCTTGAATCCTAATTACAAGGGAAGAGTTACAGAGGGTTCAACCAGCGGATCAACCGGACAGAGCCTGACTGTTTATTATGACAGGGAGCACAGCAGCTACTCTGAAGCCGGCCGCTGGAGGGCCAAGAGTTGGTGGGGAGTGAGACCAGGTTCACCCCATGTTGCCATTTGGGGAAGGCCCTATACCGGATATAAAGATCGAATAGCGCAACAGATTAAAAGTTATTTTATGAACTATCTTCTGTTTTCGGCTTTTGACATTAGACAGCATTCACTTAAGAAGATATGGAAAAAGATATATCGCTTCAAACCTCACATTATATATGGTTATCCCTCGGCAATTTTTGCCCTTGCAGAGTATATTAAAAACAATGAATTACCTGGCGATAAGTTGGGAATAAAGGTAATTATGATTACAGCTGAATCCAGCTCCTTCGATCAGAGGTCTATGATCGAAGAAGTGTTTGACTGCAAGACGGCCAACGAATATGGTTGTTCAGAAACCGGGGGATTTGTTTACGAATGTCCTGAGGGTAATTGGCATATATCAAGCCAGCTTACATTCATCGAATTTATTGGTCAAGATGGAAAACCTGTTTCTCCGGGCGAAAGAGGCGAGATATTTGTGACACATTTAAGGAATAATTACATGCCGCTTATGCGCTACCGCGTTGGAGATATCGGTAGCCCCTTGGCAGGAACGTGCGAGTGTGGCCGTAATCTTCCTCTGATGGAGGTAGCAGTCGCCAAAGAGAGTGATATCATCCGGCTGGCAAACGGAGAGACTTATATGTCAGGTGACCTCCTTTATATCAATAAATCTGTGATGAAAGCTTATCCTTCTAGTATTTTGCAGTTTAGAGTTACACAAAAAACCATAGATTCGTTTGAGATCGAGGTTGTTCTGGGCACAGGAATGGTGGAAAAAGCAGAACAACTCTTCGAGCAATTAATGAAAAAGCAATGGGGAAAAAATATTCAAATAAATTTTAGAAGGGTTCCCAGTATTGAAAGAGAACCTTCAGGTAAACTAAGGTATTTCATCTCAGAGATAAATAAATGACATTACTCTTAAATTATAAATTATGAATTTAAGAATCTTTAAAGAAAAGGTAAATGTTTTCCGGTATAAATTTAGATTTCAATCAGCTGGAGGTTCTGGGTATATATCTCCAGAGAGATATGTAGAATTTGCTTTCGCTTTTCATTATTTACGCAGTATCCCACAAACATCTTTATTGCTGGATGTAGGATCTTTTCATTCTCCTCTTCCTACATGGTTGGCATCCGAAGTTAAATGCAATGTTATATGTCTTGATCCATGGGAAGCTTTTATCAAGCAGAAGGAATATGCTTTAAAAATGGGAATTGAAAAAAAACTTGAGTGTGTTTTAGGCGATGGGCGTAAATTGCCTTTTCATGACAAAGTTTTTAATGTTGTTACATGTATTTCTACTATTGAGCATATTGAAGGTAAGGGTGATATTATGCTCTTTTCCGAGATGATTAGGGTTTTGGAAAAAAATGGGTTATTGCTTCTCACATTTCCTCTTCGCATTCCTTATATGGAACATTTTGCCAAGGAGCCCGTATACAGAAAAGAAGAAAAGGAAGTTCTGCATTTTTCCTCAAGAGATTATGACCTTGATACTATTAAAAGGAGATTTCTAAATAGAAAGGAAGTTAAAGAAGTTGAATTTAAAGCGTCCCGTATAAAACCTGAAATAAATGTTTCTAAAAGTTCTTTTTTTCCCCTGAGAAGTTTATCTGAACTCATTAGCGGATTATTATGTCCAGAGACTGATATTAACTCTATTAAAAGGTATTCTAGATATGTTGGATGTTTGTTATTAAGGAAATGCCTTTAATGCATATTACAAGTAATGTGGACCAATCAGAGGTCAAAAAAAACCATCTTTCGTGAATTCGTTTAAAGGGAAGAAGAATTTGCAGGGCCTTGTAGTAAGTTTTCAATCGGGCAGATGGAAGCCAGTTGCTGATGTTGAGCGTCCGTTTGTGCATTATCGCAATAATGAGCCTTCCCCTGGAGCGGTTTGGCAATACGCCCCTGGCAAAGGCGACGCAAACTTATCCGTGGTCATCCCAACTTCTGATGCGTACCGAGGCGGTTATTTTATTAAATTGCTCTCTCAGATTGGCTGTCAGGATTATTCAAATTTCGAGCTCCTAGTAGTACGAGGTGATCCCAGACAGGGACGGGCCATCAACACCGGAGCATCCCTTTCTCAGGGCAAGCACCTGTTGACCTTGGATGATGATACTTCGCTGCCCGATACCAAGACCTTCAGTAAACTGGTAACTGTAATGGATACACATCCAGAAATAGGGATAGCCGGGGGGAACAATGTCATTCCAGAAGACGCAAGCTTCTTCATCCGGCGTGTTATGAAAGAGCTTCCAAGACGTTCCTGGGAACCGGTCTCGGCCATCACCGATTCTGATCTAGCAGAGCATCCATGTATGATCATGCGCACTGCTGAATTCAAGTCCGTTGGCGGTGAGAATGAGCTGATTCCCAGAGGCTTGGACCCTTATTTGCGTGAAGAGTATAGAAAGTCAGGCAAACGGATTGTAGTGGTGCCAAAAGTCATCTATCATCATCTGCCGCCAGATAGCTTGGACAAGCTACTCAAACAGTCTTTCCGGAACGGGCGGCAGGCAGCCTACGTCAACCGCAACTATCCCCAGTGGGCAATCGAGACTCCTGCGGGCCATGGCTCGTTCAAAGCCTACGTGGCGTTGTCTTTAAGGCTTTTACGTTTTCCAATCCGCCTGTTTCATTCACTCATAACAGGAAGAGTCATATGGTTTTTATGTGAGACGGCATATTTGCTTGGCTTTGCCCAAGAGTTGTTCTCAACTAAGAAATTTCAAGGATAACAAATTCAAGATAAAAAAGTATCTGGTGGTGAAATGAAATTTAAAAATAAATACAATCTCAACTCGTTGTTAATCCACTCGTGGGATAAATTCCAGAATACCCTTTCTCAACATAATGGTTTAGTGTTGCTTGCTTTACTGATGGGCGCTATCAGCGTAAGGCTTATAATTTTAAATCTTAATTATGAAATAATCAGCCCCGGCGACTCCTTATCATACTTAAAATTGGGTTCAGACTTAGCGGCAGGAAAAGGTTTTATCGACCCTAAGACAAATTTACTCTATGCCTACTGGCCACCAGGGTGGCCGATGATAATAGCGATAATTTATAAACTTTTTGGCCTGCATACACTTCCATTGCGTTTATACCAGGCTTTCGTTTCTGCACTATTATGCCCAGGTGTATATTTGTTAAGCAGGAGTATTTTCAAAGCTGGCATCGGCTTTCTTGCGGCTATTTTCTGCATAGTCTACCCGGCGTTTCTTCACCCTCAAATGGGCTTTGTAAATTTGCTAAGCGATCCCACCTATCAACTCTTACTAGTAGCAGGACTACTTTTATTTTTTAGAGGAGAGAAAATAAAACAAAGTTATTACTTTTGTGGTTTGGTTTTTGGCTTTAGCGCTTTGGTCAAGCCAAATGGACTTGCTGTACCTGGCATTATTATATTAATTATCCTGTATCAATATCGATTTAAGAAGAACTTCTTTAAAGCATCATTTTTGCTGATGTTAGGTTTCTTGACAGCTATTTTACCATGGACTGTTCGTAACTACTTAGTTTTGAATAAATTAGTGCTTGTTAGCACTAATTCTGGCGTAAATTTATATGTGGGTAATGCTAACACCTTTACTAACAAGCTGCGCCAAGGGGACCCCTTCTACGATAAGATTCGTGCTCAGGGAGATGGCTATGAACAAGGCCAATTGCTTAACCGGCAGGGAATTAAGTTTCTAAAAGATAACTTAATTCATCGTCAAAGTATTTTTTTAAGAAAAATGAAGTATCATTTTGATCCATTCTTGGCGTATAAAATCAAGAAAGGTGAAACTTTGGTTACAATATCAAAGTATAATTGGATGTATGTATTTTTAGCTCCTTTTATTATTTTCGGATTTCTAATTCGGTCAAGAGACAAATTTGTGCTAATGTCAGCTCTATTTCTGTCAGTAAATACCTTAACAGCTTTGGTATATCTAGGTGATGTCCGCTATCGTCTCGAAATTGATCCTTTATTAATTATTGTTGGCTGTATGGGCTTAACAGCATTTTTTCGCAGTTCTTCGTTAAGGCTGAAGTTTGTATTATTTTGGCTCCTCATAAACGCAGTCGGTGGAATCTTTTTCCCGACCATACTCCCAAAACTACTCATGGACTTAGTTCCAGGTATTGATCCCGTGTAAGTGGATTGCTATTTAATATTTTTCTATTAAATTGCCTTCAACAATAACCAAACATACATTTAGTATTCTAGTAGTATTCTAGAATCATTAAGACCGGATAGGCGGCCTCTAGAAAGGTAAAGAAAATTTGAATATCCTTTTTGCAACCGATGTATCCATCTCAGGTGAGGAGAAATAAAATTTTTTAATTTATAAAGATCATAAGTTTAAGGCATAACTAATATGAGGTGAATGAATGAGGGAAAGACTCCTTCGTTGGCTGGTTTGCCCCGCTTGTAAAGATGAATTGACGTTAAAAGCCACATCTTGTGAAGGGGATGAGATTATTGAAGGCTCTTTACACTGCGCTTGCGGCCAGGTATTCCCGATTATCAGTGGAGTGCCAAGATTGCTCCGTGATACGTTGCGTAAGGAGCTACCCCAGCAATATCGGGATTTTTTCCATCGTTACGCAAAACCGTTTAAAAATGAAGTAATTTCCAAAGAAAACAGGGCGAGTAAAAAAAAGAAGATGACTATTGATCGATTTAGCTACGAATGGATAAAATTTTCCGACTATAATTGCAATAACTTTAGGGCATTCATTGCTCCACTACCAGCAGATTTTTTTAAAGGAAAATTAGGACTCGATATTGGGTGTGGTGCGGGTCGTCACGCAAGGCAAGCCAGTAAAAAAGGAGCTGAGATTGTTGCCGTCGATTTATCACAAGCAGTCGATGTTGCTCAACAGAGCAATATCGATAACGAGCTGGTACATATCGTGCAAGCTGATATTTATGACTTGCCATTCAGCCCTGGAATTTTTAATTTCATCTTTAGTCTAGGAGTAATACATCATTTACCAGAGCCCGAAAAAGGATATCAAGATTTGCTGCCATTTTTGAGCAAAGGTGGATCTTTGTTCATATGGGTTTATGCGTATTCTCCACGAAAAGTTGCCTTGGAAATATTGCGTTCCATTGCCCAACGACTATCTAACGAGAACATCCGACGTATGGCCTATCTATGTAATCTTGTTGATTATGGCATGTTCATAAACCTATATAAGCTAATAAAGAAAATACCTTTTCTAGGCAAGTTAGCAAATCGCTACGCTCCTTTACGGGTTAAGGAGTACGCCACGTATGGGTTCCGTGTTGGATATACGGACTGGTTTGACCGCTTGTCAGCACCCATTACTAATTATTACAAAGAAAAAGAAATGCTCGATTGGTTGAGACGCAGTGGGCTATATAACACAAAACTATTGTTGGAGGGAGACTCGTGGTGGTGGCTTTACGGTGAAAGGGAAGGATAGCTGTGAAGTTCTTAATAGTTGGTACTGATTTTCCACCAAGGAGTGGAGGGATTAGCACTTATGCGAAAGAAATTGCTAGTGCCTTAGCTAAAACATGCCAAGTAACGGTTTTAGCTCCTGGGACCTTTAAAACAGTAGCTTTTGACCAGGCATTGCCCTTTCGAGTGATACGAACTCCTCCAATCCCTATGTTACGTACTATTGCCTTTTTCATATACATACCATGGATAATCAAGAAGTATCATATTGACATAGTGCTTCATACTGTCTGGACTACAGCTCTTGTCAACCATATATGGTACAGAATAATGCCTGTTCCTTATTTCGTTAGTGTTCATGCTTCTGAAATCCTCGATGATACATTGACGTTGCGGCGGCGCCTAAAAGGCTACCTAAAAGGGTGGCGCAGAGTAGCTCTCAGCAAGGCCAGAGGAATATTCCCCGTTAGCCATTACAGTGCTGGTCTAGTGACGGCCTTAGGAATAAAGAAAAATCGTATTTGTGTGATCACAAACGGTGTCAACCCTCGGCGCTTCAAACCTGCTGCAACTCATAAAATTGAGGATGGACAAAAGAGCTTGCTCACTGTGGCCCGTCTGGATTTGCACAAAGGACATGATCGCATATTAGAAGCCTTGGCTATACTAAAGGAACATAATCTCACGCCACGTTACGTTATAGTAGGTGAAGGCGAACAAGAAATACGGTTACGCAGAATGGTACAGAATCTTGGATTAGAGCGTCAAGTAATATTTGCTGGATTTATACCTGATAGCCAGTTACCAGAGATATACGCTAATTCTGATATCTTCGTTATGGCTAGCAGAGAAATACCAGGACGTTTGGATCTTGTGGAAGGATTCGGCATATCATTCCTTGAGGCTAGTGCTAGCGGGCTTCCAGTTGTTGCTGGTCGCTCAGGTGGTGTCCCAGATGCTATCCGCGATGGAGAAACCGGGCTTTTAGTCAATCCAAATGAGCCACAGGATGTTGCCCGTGCTCTTCATCTTTTGCTAACCGATAATGATCTTGCCAGAAAATTTGGTAATGAGGGTCGAAAGTGGGCTGAAAACCAAATGAGCTGGGAACGTGTGGCCGAACGGCTACTTAATGCAGTTCGAAGACTAGCATGAATGAAAAACGTATCTAAGAACCGAAAAAACCTCAAATAAGGATTATCGGCAAACATGTGTGGAATCTGCGGGAAAATAAATATTGAAGGGAAGGAAATTCGCAGAGAATTAATTGCTCGAATGAATTCTGTACTTTCTCACCGGGGTCCGGATGATGAAGGAATATATATCAATAACCCATCTCCAGGAGCTAGCCAGGCGATAGTTTCAGTGGGATTGGGACATAAAAGGCTGAGTATTATTGACCTTTCAAAAGCTGGAAGGCAGCCTATGTCAAACGAGGATGGATCTATACAGATGGTGTTCAACGGAGAAATTTATAATTTTAAAGCCTTAAAGAAAGAATTGGAACAGAACGGACACCATTTTACTTCTCAAACTGATTGTGAAGTCATAATCCATCTGTATGAAAAAGAAGGGATCGAATGTATAAAAAAACTAAATGGCATGTTTGCTTTTGCCTTATGGGACAGTAAAAATCAAGCTTTATTTCTCTGTCGGGATCGACTTGGAATCAAACCTTTATTTTATTGCTGGAACGGGAAATCATTGTACTTTGCCTCGGAAATTAAAAGCATTTTGTGCGATCCTGAAGTATCAAAAAAGATGGACTGGAATGCTTTGAATTTATACCTAACCCTCAATTATATTCCTGGCCCGTACACTATTTTCAAAAAGATAAAAAAATTGGACCCTGGCTGCTATATTATGGTCAGAAAAGAAGGCTTAGAAATAAAACAATACTGGGATATTGAAAAAGGCACTGAATCTTACGAAAACAAAGAAAAAAATATCGGAACTTACAAAAAGAATTTATATGATTTATTAGAAGATTCTGTGAAAATTAGATTAATTGCCGATGTCCCTCTTGGTGCCTTTTTAAGTGGAGGCATAGATTCAAGCATAATAGTAGGACTAATGTCCAGAGTCTCTAACTCACCGATTAATACTTATTCCATAGGATATAAGGACATCCCTTTATTTGATGAGACAGAATACGCCCGTGAAGTGGCAAAATTAAACCATACTCATCATCATGAAATAATATTGAGCGCGAAAGATGTTTTGGATACCATACCGGAAGTTCTGACCTGCCTTGACGAGCCTTTTGCCGATTCCTCAGCGATTCCACAATACATAGTTTCCAGAGAAACAAAAAAGCACGTTAAAGTAGCCTTATCAGGAGATGGAGGCGATGAATTGTTTGCTGGGTACAGAATGTATTCTGGAGAATACTGGTATTCGCGATACAAATTATTTCCCCGCGTTTTAAGAACTAAACTCGTTGAACCGCTGCTGACATCTCTACCCGATTCGAGGGACAAATATTTATTAGAACACATCAGAAGAATAAAAAAATTTGTTATGGGTGCAAAAGATAGATTTGAAGACAGACTTTTTGCTTGGAACGAAATATTTTCTAAGGAATTGCGAGAAAAAATAATAAATAAGAAAAAGATTGAATTTGAGAAAATTAATCCCGATTTAGGGAAAGAGATGTTACTAAAAAGATTAAGCTCTTATGATAGCGATAATATTAACAGGATGCTTTATATGGACCTGAAAATCTCACTTCCAAATGACATGCTTTCCAAAGTTGATTGGATGAGTATGAGGAATGCTTTAGAAGTTAGAGTGCCATTTCTTGATCATAGGCTAGTCGAATATGTTTTTCAGATACGTGGGAACCTAAAACTGAAAGGGAAAAAAGGGAAATACATTCTCCTTGAAACTTTTAAGAATATTTTACCCCCGCTCTTGCTCAATAAACCAAAGTGGGGATTTGAAATACCTATCAGCAAATGGTTGAAGTCTGAGTTAAGATTCCTAATAAATGAATATCTTTCCAAGAAGAAAATTGAAACCCAGGGCATATTTAATTTTAAACCCATCGAAAAATTGATTGATGACCTATTTCGAGACCGCTCTGACACCTCTTGGCATTTGTGGAATTTGATTGTTTTCCAGGCCTGGTATTCAAGACACTTTCAATAATAATCTTTAAATAGAGTGGAAAATATCAAAGTATTACATATAATTACTAGGTTCGATAAAGGAGGATCTGCCCAGAATACGTATCTATCGTTATTAGGATTAAGGAAGAAAAATTATCAACTCTCTCTTGTTTCCGGCCTATCTTTAGAATCAGAAATGAAGTATGAAGAAATTAAGGCCAAAGAAAAAGATATCCAAATACTCAAGTCAGAAGGGATTAAATTTACCCAATGTCCTTTTTTATTGAGGAGAATAAATATCATAAAAGATTTAAAAGCATTTTTTGATATATGGAGAATAATTAAAAAATATAATCCTTTAATAGTTCACACTCATTCTTCAAAAGCAGGCCTAATGGGTAGATTAGCAGCTAAACTTGCAGGAACGCCGATTATTGTGCACACTCCGCACGGGCATGTCTTTTTCGGTTATTTTGGACCCCTTAAAACGAAATTATTCATTATTCTTGAAAAGCTTGCGTCTCGGATAACTGATAAGATTGTGGCTCTTACAAATAGAGAAAAAAAAGATCATATATTATTCAAAATTGCCGAAGAAGATAAATTTTCTGTAATCTACAGCGGAATAGAGCTAAATATACTCAAAGAATCTAGTTCTGAAGAAAAACAAAATATAAAAAAAGAGCTTGGAATACCAGAGAATTCATTAATCGTAGGAACAGCAGGCAGGCTTGTGCCCGTCAAAGGACCTGAATTTCTGGTAAAGGCTTCTAAATATATAATCTCCAAATATCCTGATACCTATTTTTTGTTTACTGGAGATGGACCCCTTGAGCAGGATTTAAAGAGGAAAGCTCTTGAGATGGGCATTTCAGATAATATTATTTTTTCGGGCTGGAGGGATGATTTAGCTAAAATTATTTCCATCTATGATATTTTTGTTCTTCCTTCTCTTAACGAAGGGATGGGGAGAGTGTTGGTAGAAGCAATGGCTCTTGGGAAATCAATCGTAGCCAGTAATGTAGGAGGCATACCTGATTTAGTAACTCATGGAAAGAACGGTTTTTTAGTTCCCCCAAAAAATCCAAAAGAGTTAGCAAAATATATCCAGGTTCTTTTGGAGGATAAAGATAAAAGAGAGAAAATGGGACTGGCAGGAAAAGAAATGGCTTATAATTTCACTAGTGAAAGAATGGTAGAAAAAATTGCTAATTTATATAAAAAATTACTTACTCAGAAAAACATCCGTTCTTAGGATATTTATCCCGCCTTTGACAGATTAAGAATCTCAAAGAGTAAAACGCGGGATAAATTGTAGACAGAAGAGAAAAAGCTCTTCACTTTAAGAAGTGAAGAGCTTTTTTTTTATCTAAAGAAGAATCATAAATGGATAGGTTTATTCTTTCGTTGAATAGAAATAAAGGATTAAAAAAACCGTCCCTACCCATAGCAGAATATTTATTAAAAGAGGGTAATCTCTAATAATCAAGGACTCAGGACTGTCTCCCTTTCCTTTTTGATGAATGAGATAGAGATAACGGAAAATCCCATAGAGAACAAAGGGAACGGTAAACACTAAGTTTGTAGTCCCAAATCTTTCAACAGTTTTCACGGATATTGTGTACAGGCAATAAGCAATAAGAGTTGAAGCCGTAACAACTGCGATCATCTGGTCAAGAAGATAGGGACTGTATTCACTAAGAATAGGCCGATGGTTGGATGCCACATCTTCTAAGATAACTATTTCATGTCTCCTCTTGCTCATCGCTAAAAAAAGTGCCAGCAACATGGAACAGATTAATAACCAGGAAGAAATGGCGACACCGATCACCAACCCCCCAGCCACTACCCGGATAACAAACCCGGAAGCAATGATAAAAACATCAACAATTACAACATGTTTTAACTTTATTGAGTAGGCTAATTGAAGAACAAAATACGTTAAAGAGGCAATAAAAAAATATTCATTAAGCCAGAAAGCCAGAAAGAGACTAATAATGCTTAATGCTATAAAAAGGGAAATGGCTTCATTTTTGCTAATTTTGCCTGAAGCGATTGGCCTCTTAGATTTTTTTGGGTGAATTTTATCTTCTTCAATATCGAGGAGATCATTGAGAATATAAACGGAACTCGACAAGAAACAAAAAAGCAAAAATGCTGCTCCAGTTTTTAGGACAAGAGAAAAATCTAAGAATTTTTGGGAGAAAATAAGTGCTGCAAAAATAAAGAGATTCTTTATCCATTGAGCTGGCCTCATGGAGTTTATGATACTTCGAATTTTCATAGCTAATCCCTTAAGATTATGCCTAATTAGCAAATTACTCCCGGCTTATGACACTCCTCATAAGGATTATCGAAAAGTTTTCAATGTTTTAACCGTATGCAGCTTTGAGATGAGCCTTATTTCTCTGATATTCTTCGTCCGGAAATCATTAAAATAACAATGATTGTAAATATGAAAAATGCTTGAATAAATTCAAGATAAACCCTTAAATCTTCGGAAGCTCTAAGATTAATGCCACCTATTCCCAAACACGCTGCTATCAAATATATCAATAGAACTGTTTGTGTTTCATTGAATCCCAAAGTTACCAAACGATGATGAAGATGGTCTTTTCCGGTGTATTCGATCCATTCTTTAAAACTCCTGACTACCCCTTTAAAAATCCTGGCTATTGTTATATAAATCATATCGAATATAAACACACTTAAAACCAAGATAGGTAAACTTAAGGCAACCTTTGGATTTTTCTCAGCCCAACCACCCATTATAGCTATCCCTGCTAAAGTAAACCCTAAAAAAGTACTGCCTGCATCTCCTAAAAATATAGAAGTTGGCTTAAAATTAAATTTTAAAAATCCCAAACAGCTTCCGGCCAAAGCAATAGTTAAAAAGCCTAAATATGATTGCCCGGTTATCTGAGCCACAACAAAAAACGATAAAGAGCCAATTGCAATTAGGCCTGTGGCCAGTCCGTCCATACCATCGAAAAAATTAACCGCATTTGTTATACCTACTATCCAGATTATGGTCAGGAGTACCTCTCCTCCAATACCCCACCAGGTACTAGGCAAAAAGCTTAATTTCACTCCACATAAAATCAAGGTACAGGAAGCGCCAATCTGTCCTAATAACTTCCACTTTGCTGCTAAGTGCTTTATATCATCTATTAATCCTATTAATAATATTATTGTGCCGCCAAAAATTACACCCTTTAGCTCAATCGAGAAACTAAAATTTAAAAAGATTGTTATAACAAAAGAAACATATATGGCCAGTCCTCCCAAAAGAGGAACTGGCTTCTTGTGAATTTTTCTTTCATTCGGCACGTCAAATATTTTCAGCTTAGTGGCAACACGTCTTATAACCTTAGTCGAGAAAAAAGCCATGAGAAAAGAAAAACCTAAAAGGAAGAGCCACCTGTAGGGTACCGCGGATAGGAATAAATTAATACTCTCAAGAATGTTTATCATATACCTAGCAATATTCTAAACTGGAGTTACCTCAAAAATAATGGATCAAAAATATTTCTCTTAAAGTTATAAGCTTTCAGCATTGAACTTATGTTCTGAAAGATTCTCTTGGATTAATACTATATCAAATTACAATTAATAAAAATCGTTATATAAGTAAATAGCCTTAAGGGGTGATTTTAATTCTTTTTTTCTTACTTAAAAGAGATGACTTATTTTCACCGCTTTAGGTGAGTTTGGATAATTTACAACTTGAGATTACTAAAAAATTTCTTTGACGATGGCAATTATTTTTTCAATCTCATCCTCTCGCAAAGAAGGATAAAGCGGGATTGAGATTGTCTTATGCCAGGCTTCCAGGGTATGGGGAAAACCAGATAGATTTAAATAGACATGGAGAGGAATATAGACAGGCGGCCTGCACATAACTTTTTTTTGATGAAATTTCTCAATATATTCAGAAGCACTGTTTTTTGTTTTTATAACGAACCGATAATATATATGATCTCTTCCTTCTTTCCAGACAGGCAAGGAGAAATTACAATTTTTAAACTCCTGGAAATAGCGAGCAGCAATCTCTCTTCGCCTCTCAATGAATTTTTCTAAAAAAGAAAGCTGGCTTAGCCCGAGGGCTGCCTGGATATCAGTCATCTTATAGTTATAACGTAAAATATAATCATCTCTGTTGTCATATTCTCTGAGGCCATTTATACGGGAGATCAAATCTTCTGAATCGCTTAAAACCATACCTCCCTCTGCTGCGGCAATTACTTTGGTAGCATAAAAAGAAAAAACAGAGAGAAGACCAAAGCTGCCCGCTCCCTGGCCTTTGAAATTTGCACCGATGCTCTGGGCGCAATCTTCAATTACAGGAATATCCAGCTCAGACAATTTATCTATTTCTGCCGGGCAGCCAAACATATGAGGCACAATAATAGCCTTTGTTTTCCTTGTTATTGCTCTTTTCGCAGATTCAACTGACATATTGAAAGTAAGAGGATCTATATCCACAAGGACGGCGGTTGCTCCCGTGTAATTCACAGAGTTAAGGACAGCAGAACAAACAAAGGAAGGGATTATGACTTCATCGCTTTTCTTTACATCCAAAGCTAATAAAGCTAAATGGAGAGCTGCAGAACCAGAGTTAACTGCCACAGCTTTTTTTTTGCCGATGAAACGAGCTAATTTGTTCTCAAATTCTCGAACTTTTGGTCCCTGAGATAATTGACCGGATTTAAGTACAGAGACGACAGCCTGTATGTCTGAATCAGAAAGTGCAGGACGGGAATGGGGAATAACCTCGTTAGGCATCATAGATCACGTAAATATCTAAAAGCCTTAAAGCCTTCAGCGTATTTGACTTTTCCTTGAAATCCTCTGAAATTAGCTATAGCTTTGACACTTTCGACCATATCTAATTTTGTCGGATAAGCTTTGGCAACTTGGGAAGTGTAGATTTGAATCAATTTTTGTTTTTCTTCGAGGACATCTCCAATATCGACAAAAATATCAGGTTCAAAATTATTGGATGTATAATCTTCATAATAAAGCACTCTTTTGACATATCGAGTAGCGGCTAAAGTACACTTAGCCAGCATGCGGTGATCTTGATGGATATCATCAATGTAGTTTACATACACTTCCTTTGGGTTTATTTCTCCGATAACGCTATCAATATGAGAAATTATCTCTCTTTCGTTAGGCAACTCAGTATCAATGTATCCACCCCAAAATATCTTCTTTACGCCCAACAATTTCATGGATTTTTCCTGCTCTTTCTGCCTTTTTTCCGGATCTCCTCCGTATTCTCCTCTGGTCAAAACCATAAAATATATCTTTTCGCCTTTCCTGGCAAATTTAAAAAAAGTGCCTCCGCACCCGTATTCAATATCGTCTGGATGTGCTCCCAAAGCTAAAATATTCAATTCATTCTCCTTTTTTTAAGATTGAAAGACTTTCCGGTCCGCAATTAAATAATAAATCTACGGCTGACATATAAGGCTCAAAACTCCCATAAATCTGAGGGTATTGAGGGTGTTTATAGTCTTGAAAGATTACCTTAATACCTTCCTTGGCAAATTCGTCTAAATTCATATAACTTGCTCCATCTTTACCGGAGAGGTAAACATCTCCTCCCAACTGCTTGCATATATCAACTAATCTCTCAGTCGGTTCTTCTCTTGATTCATATTGTGAGGCTTTGACAAGTTTTTTTTCCGAAAGACCAAAGGCCTTTACCAAGTATTCAAGCATATTAATATTAATATCGACTAAATGGTTCCAATCTTGAGCATAGGTCTGTTCAAAAAACTCTTCATGATCCTTGAAAAAAGGAGCCTTAGAATAATTTGTGACCAGGGCGTTAAGATGTTTTTTCCCCCACCATACTGTGTTATTAATTTTAACCTCACTAATTTTTTGCATGAATTTGTGAATAACCGGAACAGAAAGCCACTGCCATCCTTCTGATGTTTTAATCTTGTTCCGATTCTGCCATTCATTTTTTTTAAACTGCACATTATCCAAAAATACGAATATATCGCTTCTTTCAATTTTATCAAAGTATCCCAACCAGGGTAAATATTGGGGTTGATGGACGGAAACAATCATCTATTATGCCCTATTTGTTCCGGCAATATCACAAATTTAAAACAGCCTTATACATTTGCCTCGCATATAGTGCTTGGTCGAATTTAACTTGTTACCTGGAATATATTCTTAGGAATTAAGAATTTCCGAATGAGCAAAATAGATCTATCTCAGCCTCAAATGTGCACTTAAAGATCATCCTCATCTAAGGCTTTATCAATGTTTACTACAGGCGCCTTTGCTAAATCAATCCTAATAGGCTGCTCAGGAGGCTTTCCATCGGCATCGAAAAAAATTTCTACAACAGGGCGCAAAGGAAGACTTTTATTGACACTTATAATCCTGCCAATTGCACCACTGTTTAATAATACAAAGCTCCCCGGAGGATAAGGGGAGATTGAATTCAAAAAAACTTTTATAATTTCAGGCGCAAAAGAATTCTTTTCCTTCTGGACAATCGTCTTTACGGCCTGATAAGGAATAATTTTTTCCCTGCGATACGGGCGGGCGTGTGTTATGGCTTCATAAACCTCAGCTATGGCAACTATTTTGGCATAGTCAGAAATTTCATCTCCTCTTTTCCCATCGGGATAGCCTGATCCATCCACTCTCTCGTGGTGTTGATGAACAACTTCAGCTGCGCACTCAGGTATACCTTCAATCCTACTCAGAAGTTCTACGCCATAAATCGTATGCTCTTTAACAAGATTATACTCTTCTTTGGTTAATTTAGAAGGTTTGTTTATTATTTCTTGAGAAAGCTTCAAATAGCCAATATCATGCACCAAAGAAGAAACACATAAATTAATAAGTTCGCTCCTGCTGTACCCAAAAGCTAAACCAAGGTTTGTGGCTAAAATTGAGGCATTTACTGAATGGGCATAAAGAAAATCTTCCTGCTTTCCAAGATAGGAAAAAATGTGCACTAAAGATAGTAACATATCATTGTCGGCACGGAGTATATCTGTTATTATTTCGGCAAGGCTGCCAATTTTTCTTTCTGCTACGGTTTTTCCCTCTTTGATTTCATCCATTATCAGCATTAAATGAAGAACCATATCTTCGTATGTTTTTTTTAATTCTGCTAAGCTTTCCTTATTTTTTTTTATCTCAAAGGCTTCTGATATCAGACCAGGTTTCCCCTCATATCTTGTTCCTGAAGATTTTCTGATAATTTCAGATAATTTAACCATAATATATTATTGGTCTAAGCCAAGCGCCGATCTTTTTGCTATATCTGCATTTATTTCCTTAAGTCCTTTCGTGTATCCTACCAGCAAGCACATGTCGCAGATAGAATTTATCATCCGCGGAACTCCTTCTGCTTCTTCCCATATTGTACTACAGGCACGACCTACAAAAATCTTTTTTTTGGTTCCGGCTATTCCCAATCTGTGGACTATATACTTTTCAGTATCTTCCTTATTCAACGGGTTTAAATGATACCTTAGTGTCAATCTTTGTTTTAGTTGTTTAATATCATCTATTTTTTCCCGTAATTCAGGCTGCCCTATAAGGAGAAGTGTCAATAGAAATCTATTATTTAACTGAAAATTTAAGAGGAGTCTTAGCTCTTCGAACGCCATGAGGTCTCTAATAGCCTGAGCTTCATCTATAATGAGAACAGTATCTCTTCCTTTGTTCATATTTTCGTAGAAGCGCTGATTGAGCTCCTTCAGTAATTTTGTTTTAGGCATTTTTTTTGAAATCTTTATACCCAATTGCAAACAAATTTCTCTTAAAAGTTCAAGGGGATTCAACATAGGATTGGTAACCAGCGCTATTTCATATTTATCCTGGGGTAATATTTCAAAAATAAGCCTGCTTATAATTGTTTTGCCACAGCCATACTCACCTGTCAACAAAGCTGCTCCTTTGCGTTCCTTGATTACGTAAGTCAATCTCGTAGCAGCTTCCAGATGCTCATGGGAAAGATAAATAAAGCGTGGGTCTGGAGTATTTTCAAAGGGTTTTTCCTTTAATCCCCAGTATGCTTCATACATATTTTGCTTTAATAGATACAGTTACTCCTTTTTTAATTCTCGGCATAAATATAAATAAATAAGATATATATGTCAAATTATTATTTTAGAGAAATCCTCTCGATTTACTTTAAGGCTCTTTTAATATACCATTATAATCGCTCAGGGATTGTATTAACGTCCGGTTCATGATTTGCATACGGCTCATGCCAGGAAAATGACTCATGCCAGTCATATGGATCATGCTCATCATACGCTTCAGGCTAAGCATATAGCTCATACCGGTAAAAGGAATGGAATAATCTATCAAATCAAAACACTAAAACACTCTTGACTATGCAACGTCTTATTTTTGAATTTTTATTACTGATCTACAATGAGGAACCATAGCAAAAAGTTTGTTTTTATCTTGATTGTCGCCTTTATGGGGGTGACTATTAAAAGTTACGCCCAGGCTGATGAAAATATTCATAAATATATTCAGGTGTCAGGGCTTATTGATCTCCGCACAGATTTCAGCGATGGGGCTCACACACTCGAATATCTGATTAAATTGGCTAAAAAGAGGGGGATTGATGTTCTTTTTATTAATGACCATGACCGGAAAGTCCTTGAATACGGGATACGCCCTTTTCAAAATATCTTAAAAAAAAGAGTTGAAGAGCCTTCAATCAATAAGGGAGGACCAGAAAATTACCTGAACATGATCGATACAGCCTCAAAAAAGTACCCGAATATGATTTTAATTCCTGGAGCAGAGTCTGCGCCTTTTTATTACTGGAGGGGAAGCTATTTCAAAAAAAACCTGACTGTTTGTGATTGGGAAAGACATCTATTAATTTTTGGTCTCGAAGAACCGAAAGATTATAAGGAACTGCCTATACTTCACAATGGTTATTCCACAAAACATATTCTTTCATCAATTTCAGTGAGCTTTTTTCTCTTTCTTGTTCTTCTGATACTTGGTCTATACATGATAAAATGGAAGGGAATTATCAGATATTCCGGGATTGCGATCTCTGTTTTTGCTCTGCTTCTTCTTATCAATAATCATCCTTTCAAAAGCTCTCCGTATGACCAGTACCACGGACCGCAGGAAATCTCCCCTTACCAGTTATTGATAGATTACGTAAATTCTCGAGGGGGAATGGTCTTCTGGAATCACCCTGAGACATTGTCAGGAAAGGGGAAATTAGGGCCTATTTTAAAAGACACTCCTCCTTACCCTCAAGTGTTAATAGAATCTACGAATTATACAGGCTTTGCTGCTTTGTATGGAGATGCTATAACAATTACAGAACCGGGCAATATCTGGGACAAGGTTTTAATGGAGTACTGTTCGGGCCGGAGAGCAAACCCTGTCTGGGGAATCTCTTCTGCTGATTTTCATAGAGAAGGAGGAGCCGGAGAGAAATTGGGAAATTATCCCACATTTTTTCTGGTAAAAAGCAAAACTAAAAAGGACATTTTAGATGCCCTAAAAAAAGGCAGAATGTATGCCTGCAGAGGAGATGCCAACTCCCCAAAACTGATTCTTGAGGATTTCTCAATATCTGATTCTAAAAGTTCGCAGAAAGTAGTTATGGGGGAAGAGATATTCTCTAAAGGTTATCCCAGTATAAACATCCGTATTTTTACGACTGATTCAGAGAAAGGAAATTCCGCAACTGTGAGACTTATTCGATCCGGTAATCTTTTAAAAACCTTCTCTGCAGAAACTCCCTTGAGTATAATCTTTGAAGATGATTTCTTTGAACCCGGCAAAAAGATATATTACCGTCTGGATGCGATAGATAAAAAAGGGAGGAAATTAGTTACTAATCCTATCTTTGTGCAATTTAAACCATAAAAGAAGAGAGCATTTCAGGGATCAAATTCGAAATAAATCAAAAAAGATGGGGATTAAGATAGCGACTTTTTAGAGATTTTGGGTTTAGATATTGTCTAAAATTAAAAGCCGTGAATCTGCCTGGGCTTCTCAGGGCAAAAGAACTCTCTAAGAATGCAAATTTTTCTTTAAATAACTTGCTGCTACTTACCCTTAGCTATCATCCATTCTCTTGCTGCTATAGCAATAGCAAATAAAAGACATGCCTGGGTAAATTGAAGAAAGGCTTGAGCTTCAATTCCCATTATAGGTTCTACTATGAGCCGGGATATAACGCCCACGATTAAGCTGATAGCAGCTACAACAATTAATGCCTCACAAATTTTTTTCATTTTTATCCCTTCCTCCTTTTCGACGATAATATGGCTTCATTATTTTAATGTCAAGCATTTTTTCCATTAGTGGGGTCATTCTTAGTGGGGTCAGGTCTTGCTTTTTGCCTTTACTCATACAAACGCAATTTATACTATTGCATTAGACTGCGAGCAACCCCGCTCTTTTTATAAATGGGCAGGCGAGCATGGCAAAATCTCATTCTGAAGACAGGAGATACCTGTGTAGTTTTCATCCTTGCAATGAAATTTTAATGCATTTGTATGAGATTTTTAAGACAAGCAAAAAGCAAGACCCCACTTATGAGCGGAGTTGACTTTTTTTGATCTTTTCCTGATAATAGTAGAAAACTAGTGAAAAGGGAGCATCAGCCAATGAGTTTTCTCGATAAAGTTTATAAAAAAAGCGACTCAATCGTATTCAGGAAAATAGCCGATGAGTTTATTCTGGTTCCGATCAGGCAAAATGTTGGTGATCTGGAAAGTATCAGCACTCTGAACGAGGTAGCTGCCCGTATTTGGGAACTAATTGACGGGAATATGAAAGTCAGAGAAATAAAAGATAAGATAGTTGAGGAGTTCGAAGTCACTCCTAAGCAGGCAGAGAAAGACCTTATAGAGTATTTAAAGCAACTCGAGAAAATTGGTGCTATTGAAGGGTAAGCTATGGAACGCCCTCCACTATCTGCAATCAGCTACGCTAAGTTTAGCGAGAGGTTGAATAAGCAGGTTATAGCCAAGAGGATCCCTATTAAAGGATCATTTGAGCTTACATTTCGCTGCAACCTACGCTGCGTTCATTGCTATTGCAATTTGCCGCTGAATGATCAAGATGCGATTGAGAAGGAACTCACAACTGAAGAGGTATTCCATATCTTTGACCAGATAGCTGAGGCAGGATGTCTATGGCTGTTGCTAACTGGAGGGGAACCTCTGCTGCGAAAAGACTTTTTGGAAATTTACACTTATGCCAAGAAGAAAGGCTTCCTTATCTCTCTATTTACTAACGGGACACTCATTACGCCAAAGATTGCCGATTATTTGGCTGAATGGCTGCCGTTTATAGTGGAAATCACATTATACGGAGTGACTAAAGAGACTCATGAAAAAGTAACCGGGATTCCTGGCTCATTTAAGCGCTGTCAAAGGGGTATTGAGTTACTTTTAGAGAGGAAAATTCCTTTAGGGCTGAAGACCATGGCCATGACCTTAAACCGGGATGAGCTTTCGAACATAAAAGAATATGCTGAAGGATTAGGAGTGAAATTCCGTTTCGATCCTATACTCAACCCCAGGCTGGACGGCTCTAAAACACCCTGCAATTTCCGGTTATCGCCTGAAGAGGTCGTCAAGCTAGATTTAGCTGATGAGAAAAGAGTTAAAGAATGGCGGGAGTTCTGTGAAAGGTCTATAGGTCCTTACCAAGTTGATAATCTTTTCGATTGTGGCGCAGGCATTTCCACATTTCATATCGATCCCTACGGTCAAATGAGTTCCTGCGAAATGGTTCGGTTTCAGAATTATGACTTACGTTGCGGTTCCTTTGAAGAGGGTTGGCATCACGCTATTCCTGAATTTTTAACTCTAAAACCTACGAGCGATTATCCATGCGGCAAGTGTGAATTAATATCTCTATGCGGTCAATGCCCGGGCTGGGCATATCTGGAAAATGGTAATCCAGAAACGCCTGTAGAATATCTCTGCCAGATAGCCCATCTTCGGGCAGAGGCATTTAATATAAAAAAACTTTAAAAAGGAGGCAAAATTGGAGACAAAAGAAAAAAACCGGAAAAATTACAAAAAACCACAAATAAATCAAGTCAACCTGGTAATCGAGGAAGCGGTGTTACAAGCCTGTAAGACGGGCCCAGGGGCTTCTGGAGCCTCGACTAGGAATTGTGATCATGCCGGCTGCAAGAAGAGTATTTATGGTTCCTAGTCCAGGTAGAATAGTCTACCCCTAGAACCAATTATAATCAACCTTTTATAATTATAATTTCGCTTTTGATGCACTAAATCCCGCAGGAAATAACAATTTGAAAAAAACTCAGGCGAGACTGATCCGTTATGAAAAATGAAGAGAGACTAAAAGAATTCACCATAGGTATAGCCGGTATTGGTTTATCTTTTCTCTTCGATCAAAATCTATCTGAATCTGGAGTTGAAGATATATATTATGAGTTCATCACAGATATTAGACCTGAAACAAAGCTTCGACTGCATCAGGACAGTTTTCCTGAAAGGAGCAAGGGAAAAAAGATATTTGATTCCGGCAGTACGTGGTCCCTTTTCCTCGATCAGGGAAAATATGTCCTGCAAGATTCTTCCTTTGATTATGATCCACCTCCTAATCAAGTCGTGATTTTAGAATCTGATTTTAAATCTGGCGATATCTATAAGAATGATGAGTTCTTTAAAAATTTATTACTCCATCCGGTAGAATATCCTTTAAATCAGGTTTTGATGATAATCCTCCTGTCCCGTTGCAAAGGAGTAATGCTCCATGCTTGCGGTATTGATGACAGTGGTTATGGTTATCTTTTTTTGGGCAATTCAGGTCATGGTAAGTCAACGATCGCCAGATTGTGGTCTGAAAATCAGGCGACAGTTCTTAATGATGATAGGATCATTGTAACAGAAAAAAATGGAGAGCTCTTAATGTACGGGACTCCATGGCCCGGCGATTTCAAGAAAATATCGTCAAAAGGGCTTCCGATTCGCAAATTATTCTTTTTGCGTCATGGAGAAAAGAACTCGGCGGTTCCCAAAGAGGGCCGAGAGGCCGTTTTAATGCTTTTAACTCGCTGTTTTCCTCCAATCTGGGATAAAAAAGGAATGGAGTATACAATGGATCTGTGCCATCGCCTTGTAAATAAGGTCCCGTGCTACGAATTTAGCTTTGAACCAGACAGGAAAATAGTGGATTTTGTAAAAAATATATAAATCAGTGAGAAAGATTGTTCATTTAAGAAATATCGATTTATTAGAATTAAGCAAAGACATCTTTAGAAAAGACAAATCAATTCGTTTCCAGGCAAAAGGCTGGAGCATGCGTCCCTTTATTCGGAACGGAGATTTTATAGTAGTTAGTCCAATCGAAAACTCCTCGATTAAAACAGGAGATGTGGTGTTATGTATAACAACCGAGAATAAGGTTATAGTTCATCGAGTTATTAAAAAGTACAAAAAAGATAAAGATAATAGAATCACAATGCTTATTAAGGGGGATGCTACGTTTAGCTCTCCTGAAAAGGTTGATATAAAAAGCGTATTGGGTAAAGTAGTAGCAGTCGAAAGGAACGGGCAGAAAAAAAGACTGGATACAAAATTCTACCAGATAAAAGGTCTGTTCTTTGCGGGAATATCTCCCTTTAGCCAGTGTACTTATCCATTCTTAAGTAAGATTAAGAAGTATTTCAATAATTAGAGGCACTTCTTAATATTTATCGAAGGTATATTCAATCCTGAGAAATGGAAAATATTTGACAGTAAGGAAAAACAAAAAATCCATTTAAAGTGAGAAGATAATTGAGCTGGAAAGAGGAAGATCGATTATTGCTCTACTGCTGCCGAAAAGATATAGGCCTCAAGAACAGAAATAAAATAATTGAAATACAGAGAAGAAACCTGGATTGGGAATGTTTCTTACGAAAGGCAAGAGAAAATGGTATCGCGGCTGTAGTTTATTCCAGGCTGAATGAAATTAAAAAGGACTGTACTCACATTCCATCCTTCATTTATAAAAAATTAAAAAAGGTTTATTACTTGAACGCCACCCAGAATTCTCTGATTTATGAGGAATTAGGAAAGGTGCTTAAGATATTTTCTAATGCCGGGCTTCAGGTGATAGTCCTTAAGGGTGCGGTATTAGCTGAAAAAATTTACGGAAATTTAGCCTTGAGGCCGATGATGGATGTAGACCTGCTGGTCAAAAAAAAAGACATGTTTTGCTTGGATGAACAGATGAAAATATTAGGCTACAGGCCTTCTGATATATCTGTGGAAGATATTGATTTTTCTTCCGGATATCTGACCACGCTCGATTATCGAAGTTTGTCCCCGAATTCTCCCTCTTTTCACGTTCACTGGCATTTTGTTAATTCCACAATTCCCAATGAATCTTACATAAAAAATATCAAAATTGAGGATATCTGGCGTGATGCAGAAAAAACCAAGATTGCCAACGTGGAAACACTGGTAATGGCACCCCATCATCTTCTTATCCACCTTTCAGAACATGCTCTCAGAGTCACTCATTCTTTGAGCAAGCTTAGCTTCTTTTGCGACATCAATGAGGCTGTGAATTCTTACCAGGAAAGATTGGATTGGGACCAGTTAGTAAAGGAAAGTCTTAAGTTTAACCTTAGTCAGATGGTCTACATAAGCCTTTATTTTACCGCTAAATTTTTAGAAACAAAAACTCCCGAATATGTTTTGTTAAAGCTAAGGCCAGAGCGGCTTAGTCTGGGTGAGAGAATCTTTATGAATTCTATCTCGAACAATAAACGTTTTCCAGGCTTGAGTTATTTGGTCCATTTATCAATGAACAGCGGATTTTTGCAAAAGATGAATTTTTTGGGAAGAACATTATTCCCACCCCCTCAAATTATAGCTCAAAGAAACTATATCCCCCAATCAAAATTGAGTTACATCCATTATATCCAGAGAATAAGTGAAGTTCTCTCCCGCCTCGCCAAAACTTTGAGTCAAAGCTTTCTACCGCGCAATTAAAGCAAAACGCTTAACTTTTTTATATGGTTGATACTGAGACATTTCCTCATTCTTTTTTAATAATTCTTGTGTAAACTTAGAGATAATATTGCGACTAATTCGAAACAACTATTGAAAATTTTCCTATTGCGTGCTACATTGTGAAACACCATGAGCAAAGAAAAAAGGAAATCCATCCGGTCTCAATGTGTTCTTCCTGCAGAATTGATAAAAATAGAAGGTAAAGATCATTTAGTTATGAGAACAACAGCCCATGATCTCTCTGATGAGGGATTAAAGTTAACTATTAATTTTGATCTTAACCCAGGTTCTACTATGGATTTAAGACTCTATATCCCAGAAAAAAAATTATCAACCTTACTGTCAGGAGAAATAATCAGGGTTAAAAGTACAGATAAAAAGTTGGAAGTAGGACTGAAAATAAAAGAGATAGATAGTAAATTAAAGCATGAGATCCTCACTTGGGTTTTCCCTGGCTGGCTAAAAGATAAAGAATAGGAGTACCGAGGGCAGGACTCGAACCGGCAGGAGGAATCAATGAAAAAAACTCTCCTAGTTCTCCTGGCTTTTTTTATAATTATCTTGTCTACTTCAACTATATCGGCTCATGATTTCTGGTTAGTGCCCCAATTATTCAGGATTAATCCTGGAGATTCGGTAACTATATCTGCCAATACGGGAATGGACTTCCCAAATAGTCTGAGTGCAGTAACTCCGGACAGGGTTAACCAATTCATCCTGGTAGGAAAATCAATAAAAAAGAATATTACAGATTTAAAAGTACAAGGCAATTCTTTAGTTACAGAATGCACATTTAAAGAATCCGGCACATATGTTGTCGGTGTAGATTTGAAGCCGAAAGAGATTAAACTTACGGCCGAGGAATTCAATGAATATCTGCTTCATGACGGCCTTCCAAATATTTATGAACTAAGGAAAAAAGAGGGAATTCTTGATAAAGAGGCAGTCGAGCATTATTCCAAATATCCAAAGGCAATTATTCAAGTCGGAAAAAAATTGGATGAAGTGCCAATAAAACCTTTAGGACTTCCGATTGAAATTGTACCTACAGCAAATCCATATGGGTTAAAGATAGGAGATGACCTGGAAGTTACTGTATTGTTCCAAGGAAAGCCCCTTTCAGGCACAGAAATAGCCTGGAGCTATCCTGGGAAAGGAGAAGAATTTGCCGGTTCAAAAGAGACCGATAAAAATGGCAAAGCTGTTATTCCGCTGCACAAGGTCGGCCCGTATGTAATCAGATTAACACACATGGAATGGGTCAAAAAACCAACACATGAATGGGAGAGTTACTGGACTTCCTTAACTTTTGAGGTTTTGCCGAATTGAAAACAGGCAGCCAAAAGACCAAGTTTCATATGATCTCGGAGGAATGGGAAAGGAGTCGTAAGAAACAGGATTACCTTGGACAATCTCCTCTAAGGGAAAATGGTCGATCCCTTTTGAGCGAAATGAAAGCTAAGATGTTATTTTGACAGAAGTGTTGGATCAGCTGAAGAAGCGGCTGGCAGAGATACGGTAGATACCTCCTTCACTTTTTTTGACGACCTTCGGCTCTTGTGTCAGCTGGACGACAGGAATTCCTCCAAGTGCTTCTGAGTGCTTTCGATGGTGGTTCCCCACCGGAGCATCAGATAGCTTTGCCTCAAAAAGACACCAAGGCTGCTTATTTTTAACAATCAAAAAATCTGTTTCGCGCCTGTCTTTTGTCCGGACGTAATAAAGTTCAAGCAAACCAAGGCCGCTATCGTTCCACAGCTCGATCAACGTCCTGAGCTCGACGGCGATATAATTTTCAAAGCGAAAGGCGGGATCTGGACACCTTGCCCAGTCTAAAAAATAGCATTTCTTCTCTTTTTTGATAGCTCTTGAAATACTACGGCTGTAGGGAGGAATCAGAAAAACGACATAGGTCAGTTGAAGGGCTGAGATCGCATTTTTCACAGCCGTATAGCTAACTTGCATGTCTTCTCGAAGAGCATTCAGTGAGAGAGGAGATCCAACACGATCAGGCAGCCGTATGATCAAGGAAGCAACATTTTCTGTCTCGATTATTCGCGTCAGGTCTCTGATATCTTCCCGGATGATCTGATCGACTGTATCCATCTGCCAACGCCTGAAAAATCGATTACTTGCTTTATAAAAGGGCTCGGGAAAGCCGCTGTAATATAGAAGCTGGTTGAGCAGGTCCTGCTCATACCGGACTTTGGTGATTCGCATTTCGATAAAATCTGTTGCTGATTCCCCTTCCCTTAGTTGTGGCATTGTGTTTCCGGCTACTTCCGATAGGGAAAGAGGAAACAGGTTGAAAAGGAAATACCGCCCGGTGAGAGCATCTCCGGACATACGGAACCATTCCAGGCGCGCACTACCAGTAACGATGAATCGTGCTGTATCTTCGAATTTATCGAAATAGTCCTTCAGGATGTTTTTCCATTTCGGCATCTTGTGGATCTCATCCAAACATACCCAGACAGGCATATCCTCTCTTTGGGCATCGTAAATGTCCGTTTCAAAAAAATCAGGATCTTGAAGGTACTTATTGCGGACGGACCGCAGGTCCCAATTGCAATAAAGTTTATCGAGTTTCTGTTGATGTAGGAAATTTTTGGATAGGGTCGTTTTTCCAATCTGCCGAGGACCGGAAATGAAACGCATCTAACGGCCGAATTCTTCCTGGAAGCAGATATCCTCTAGGTGTCTTTTAATCACATGACTATTTATCTAAATAAGTAAATAAGTCAAGACTTTTTTATCTATAAGGTAAAAAAATTCCTGCCTGATTTTTGATTTTGTTGCATAAAGAGCTTTTAGCATAATGAACTCCAATTTGAATACAATTGTACTCAATTAAGAGTACAATATTAACTTTACTCTTTCCCAAAATAACGAACTATTATAGTTTAATTATTTTCTCATTTCCTGAGTTGGCAATGTTAATAAATCTTCTTGACAATTGTATCATATTTGGTTATTCTGCCAAATATGAAAATGAATAACAGGAAAAGAGCTCGTTGTGAAACGAGAGCAGCCATTTTAAAGGCCCTTGCTCATCCAGCTCGACTATTTATGATCGAGGAGCTTTCAAAGAAATCTTACTGTGTCTGCGAGCTTACTGAAATGGTCGGACTGGATGTCTCTACGGTATCAAAGCACCTGTCGATCCTTAAGAATGCCGGATTAGTCAATGTTGAGAAAAAGGGAAAACAGGTATTTTACAGCCTTCGCATGCGCTGTGCGTTGAATTTCCTTGATTGTGTAGAGGCCGTGCTTAGAGAGCAAGCACAAGACCGAATGGACGCAATCTAATAATTTTTTTAAACTTCATTTGGTCATTTGGCAAATAATGCAAGATTAGACTTTAAGAAAGAGAACCTATGAGTCAGACAAACTGGAAAAGCAAATGGAAGACAAAGCCTGTATTAATAAGCAACCGAAAGGTTTGAGCTTATTTGAACGGTACTTAAGTGTCTGGGTTATTTTATGTATAGTTGCTGGAATCGTTCTCGGGAAATTTGCACCTAAAGTTGCGACATTTCTTGATGGACTCGCCGTTTATGTCAATGAAGCCCCCGTGGTTTCCATTCCCATTGCCGTTTGTCTCTTCTTCATGATGTATCCAATCATGGTTAAAATTGATTTTGCGGAAGTCCTCAAAGCCGGTAAAAATCTCAAACCGGTGAGCTTGACGTTAGTTGTCAATTGGGCGATAAAACCGTTCACCATGTACGCCATTTCCCTTTTCTTCCTTGGCTTTGTTTTTAAATCGTTTATCGGAACAGAGGCAATTGACCTTGTCAAAATTCCTCTGGGACTTGATCTACCTGTGGGAGCTACTCATGGAGCGGGAACCGTTGTAATGCACGAAGGAATGAAAATGCTGGCCGTCCCTCTATGGCGGAGCTTTCTCGCAGGATGTATTCTTTTGGGAATAGCCCCCTGTACAGCAATGGTTCTTGTCTGGGGATACCTTGCCAGGGGCAATGACGGCCATACGCTCATCATGGTTGCCATCAACTCCCTTACGATGTTGTTACTCTACGGTCCCTTGGGCGGATTCTTTCTTGGCATTGGACGCCTGCCGGTTCCCTGGGAAGCCCTCTTGTTGTCTATTGGAATATATGTAGCTCTTCCTCTCGTTGCGGGGTATATCTCCCGTAAACTGTTAATAGCCAAAAAAGGTGAGAACTGGTTCAAAACCAAATTTTTACATCTTCTCACGCCTGTCACAATTGTGGCTTTACTTATCACGCTGGTTCTTTTATTTTCCTTCAAAGGCGAAGTGATTCTCTCAAATCCTTTGACTATACTATGGATCGCTATTCCACTTTTCATCCAGACAAACCTCATATTCTGGATCGCATATGGACTCGCAAAGACCTTAAAATTATCGTACAGAGACGCTGCTCCCTCAGCCATGATAGGAGCATCAAATCACTTTGAGGTGGCTATCGCCACATCAGTCATGCTTTTTGGCCTCTCATCGGGTGCAGCATTAGCAACGGTCGTAGGGGTCCTTATCGAAGTCCCGGTGATGCTGATGCTTGTACGGATCTGTTTGCGAACACAAGGCTGGTTCAGTCCAAACCGCTAGAATTCAATCTGGAACCGGAACGTATGGATTATCTGGAATTTATTGCCAGAGTGACCTCGCACATTACCGATAAAAAGGGAAAAATCGGGAAAAAATATGAAAACAATTAGAAGGAAATATAATTTTCGATGGGCTAAGTTGTTGAAAATAAATGCCGAGGGCCGGACTCGAACCGGCACGTAGGATAACCAACGGGGGTTTTAAGTCCCTTGCACGCCATTTTTGCCTATTTAATTACTTTGTTTTCAATCAGTTTCTTAAAAGTCCCTCGGGGTGTGGCAGATTTGTGACGCAACAGTACCGCCTTATAGAGGCTGAGGAGAAAGCAGAGTATCTCTGAAACTGGGTTGGAAAGGTTTTTTTGACTGAATGGCGGGTGG
>CAYTBG010000023.1:0-1853 GCA_964435925.1 uncultured Eubacteriales bacterium
TGCTAATTTAAATATAACTACAGTTATGGTCAGCTCCACTTTTTGAGTATTATGCTCGCAATGACATTGTAAAAATATATATTGCGTTTGTATTAGTGACACCTTTAGTTAGATCACTGATCATATGAACGCATACATATTTTTGATATAAGATTATGATTGGTGTAAAATAATAAGTGGCGTAATACATAACCTTGAAAAAGGAGGCTGGAATGAGAAACAGAATATTTGCCAGGACTTTATTATTGCCATTGGTCGTATTGGCCGTTTGTTTTGCAGGATTTTCCGAAGAGGAAGCAGCAGAGAGCATTTGGGTAGGATCATCTTTATCAATTGACGGTTTAGATGATGATTGGGCTGGAGATACCTTAAATTTCGAGAAGAAGTTTGACGTTGACTACGCATTTAGGAATGATGCAGAAAATCTGTATGTTCTTTTCGTCTTTAAGGATCCAGTATATCAAAGCACGATTAAAGATACAGGGATGACCCTTTGGATAAACACAGAAGGCAAAAAGAAGAAAAAATATGGGATTCACTTCAATACGAGACGAATACCTGCTGAAGGTTTAATTTCCATCTTAGAAAAGCAGAAGGGGCCGCTACCAGAAGCTGAAAAGAATAATATTAGGTCCAAACCTATTTATTTCTTTTATCAAGGAGATGTCAAAGATAAAAAAGGTAAGATCCTAACTCCCACTGCCTTGGGTGGAGAATTAGCAGTGCCTTTATTTAGAGCACAAGCAAAGCAGAAAATGATGGTCTATGAGCTTGTGATGTCTCTCAGAATCCTGGAAAAGCTATCTGCCAAACACAAAATGGAACCCGGGAAAACGGTAAAAGTAGGATTTGAATGGGGAGGCTTAACAGAAAGAATGAAAGCACAGAGGATGGCACGGCTTGAACAAGGCGCCACCAGAGAAGCAGAGCGCAGAGCTAAAGATGTTAGAGAGGGAGAATCACAAAGGATAGGCGGTAAATCGGGAGATGCCAGCTTAAGCAAAGGTCCAAAGAAATACTCGTTCTGGGTGGATGTTGAGTTAGCTAAAAAAGACTAAAGTTTGACCCTTTTTTACCGAGTATTAAACTTCCTGTTTTCAACACGGAGATAGTAATAAAGAAAATTACTTGCTCTGCAAGGCAGCCAGTCGCTTCTTAGCCTCGCTTGCTTCCTGAATACCAGGGTCAGCATCTTTCCAGAGAGCCAGGAATTAAGCAGCCTTTTCCTCTTCAACTTTACTTACAGCATAATACATAGACGCAAAAGCGCAGCGGATCCACATTATTACCGGAATTAACCCGACACCCATGCAAATCACGCCGGCAATCGCTAACGGTATTGCTATCAGCCCGAGTAGAAATATATCTACTGCATATCCTTTCGTCATATTCCAGCTTTCCTGTACTGCTTCCACTGCACCCATGTTCCGGTCAAGAACCAGGTATTTTACAAATGCCAGCTTACAGGCAAATATGATACCCGGAACGATGAGTAGAAACATTCCAATTCCGATTATTGCCGACTTCAGTATTTCGGCCAATATCACATTCAGGTATCTTTCAATGTTTTCAAAGGGCGAAAAGATATCCTTTACCTCAAACTTATCTCCTCTTACAGCCTTGAGAAAGACGAAAGCTGAGCCGTAATCGATCGGGTCCAAAAGAAGGAGCCAGTAAGCAAGCCCAAATATGCTTAAAATGGCGCCTCCGACCGTTCCACGTCCATCAAGAGAATTAATCATTGCGAGTGGAATATAGACAACCCCGACAATAACGGTAATAAGAAAGAGATCCAGGAAGAATTTTTTCATCCGGTCCCATCCAAAACCATAGGCTGAGCCTGCGGTTGCATA
>CAYTBG010000023.1:1953-32581 GCA_964435925.1 uncultured Eubacteriales bacterium
AGAATTTTTTCATCCGGTCCCATCCAAAACCATAGGCTGAGCCTGCGGTTGCATATAGAACGCGGACAGGAGTAAGAGAATTCTCTTTTTTGTTATTCATGTTAATCTCCTTTTTTTCGATATTCATACCACCACATTTGAAATTATTCCATAGCCTGCTTGTTTTCCAATCTTAATTAACTCCATCGCAGAAGGAGAAATCATCATGTTGAATAGGAAGAAGGTTAGAACGATAGCTACAAGGAAGATTTCTATTTTCGTTATCAATCTCATGATTTTTTCATTATTGTTATTCATTTTGACCTCCTATCTAATTTTTTAAAATTTGATTTTTCAAATCTAAATCTTTCACACTTCTAAAATACGAAAATAAAAATCTTTTTTCATCCAACAAAAGTAGGATTCCCCAAAAACACGACTTTAGTGGGATTTAAATTTTCAGGAAAGTAATTTATTTTTTTGAGTAAAAGTCATTTTATTGTATACTTCTATCTTGAAATGAATGATGTGAAACCGGGCAATGATTGACATTCTTTTTATCACAGTAATTTTTCTCTCTATCTGGGCAGGCTTATATGCCATCCTGATTACATATCAGCTGCACAAGAAATATAGGCTTAGCTATCTCTCTACTTACCTGTATTTTCAAATATTTATTAATGTTTTTGGCGTATACGGGATATTGGGCCAGGCAATCGCCAAAAAAATAATCCAGCAGCAGGAATCCTCATTCCAAATAATGGAATCAATCGGCCATTTTTTCTCTTTCCTTGGTCTTCCCTTTCTGATCTTTGCCTGGTACATGTTCATAAGATTATGCCGCGAAATAATAGAGAAAAAATTATCACGGAACTTTAACTTGAGCTATTTTTTTACCCTGGCTTTTGTTTTCCTTGCTTACGGCGTTGTAATAGTATTGTCAAATCTTTTAAATTTTGGAGATGAGCAATACGCTTTTTTCTCATCCGCCATAATCTATCTATATGTCACTTTAGAAGTCCTGGTTCTGATCATTGCCCTATCTCAGATTTTCATAAATGCGAAAAAAATTAAGGACGAAAAAAAGCAAAAGGCAGTACTAACCTTTGCCTATCTGATCCTGTTTATTTTTAGTGCGAGCATTACCCTCTTTCTTCTCGCTAACAAGAACAGTATACTTGGTGCCCTTTATATTCTGTTATTTTTTTCGGGAAACATTCCACCCGTCCTCTATTGGAGAGCATATCTTAAAAAATACTTCATCGCACCAGTCCTTCAGAAAATTGGCCCTATGACGATGAAACAATTCTTAGAGGAATATAAAATTTCAAAGCGTGAAGAAGAGGTCATTCAACGATTATGTGAAGGGAAAACAAACAAAGAAATAAGTGAAACTCTGTTTATTTCACTGCAGACAGTCAAAGACCACGTCTATCGTATTTATCAAAAAACCGATGTAAAAAACCGGGTCCAATTGATCAACCTCATCCAGAGCTACAGAGAAGAAGCAGAAGTGGAAAAGAGTTCCTTTCTGGATAAGAGAAAATAGAGAAAAGCATTCTCTTCTCAGAGAGCAGAATGGGCATCTTTCAAAGTGTTTTTTGCTTCATTGGTCTGGGGGTTGAGAATAGCCAGGCGAAAAGAAATTTTGTTACGGTTATGATGCGGTTTCTTTGTTTCTAAGGATTATTCTTGACTCGAATGGGAGGTTTTTGATCCGGAGGAACGCCGCTTTTATAGGTATAGCCCTTGAGTTTATCTTTGAATTCTTTTTTCATCTTTATCAAAACCTCTTTATCAAGGAAGAGGTCAAGGGCGGTTGTCGCCATTACCTTTGCGGCCAGGAACATTCCTTTATACCCGATTGAATGTTTGGATGAGCTGACAACAGCCCAGCTATGCCAAGGAATACCATAGGGAGCACAACTTGTAGAAAGATGCAGAGTTGGAGTTATCCAGCTCACCTCGGCCACATCCGTTGAACCGCCATCAGGGTCTTTTGTGTGGTCTTCTAATTCGTTTATCTCACAGATCATACCTTTTTGTTCAATATTGGTCTCTTTCTGGATTCTTTTGGCAAAGGCTACCTCTTCATCTATGTATGTTGTGGAGCCAATCATCTCAAGATTTTTTTGCATGACTTTAGACCCCGTCAAATTAACGAGCATCTCGTGGTAACTGCCCTTATAGTTAATTTTTGAGGAGGTTCCGGTAGCAATAGCAGCTCCCTTGACAATCTCTTCAACCCTTTTGACCACATCCTTAACTCCCTGTCTTGTAGAATCTCTAGCCCATAGCCATAATTTTGCATGTTCTGGGACAATGTTGGGAACTTTACCCCCTTGAGTTATGACATAGTGAATTCGGACAGTGGGCTTAACATGTTCACGGAGGAGATTGATGCCGAATGTTGTCATTTCTACAGCATCCAGAGCACTGGCGCCTTTCCATGGATCAAAAGCAGCATGGGATGCTTTTCCCGTGAACTCAATCTCGAGGTCATCAATAGCCTGGCTGCCTCTGACGTCTACGCTTGTTTCGTAACTTGGATGCCAAGCGATGCAGGCATCCAGATCATCGAAGAGACCGTCTCGAGCCATGTACAATTTCCCTCCTATATCTTCCTCGGCAGGGCATCCATACAATTTGATAGTGCCTGGAATTTTATGCGCTTCGATGAGTTCTTTGAGAGCGAGGGCAGCACCCAGGCTTCCGGCCCCAAATAGATTGTGGCCGCAGCCATGACCGGCTTCACCTTCTATACGCGCCTTTTTAAAAGCCGTGTTATCCTGGGAAAGACCGGGCAAAGCATCATACTCTGCCAGAATCCCGATTATGGGTTTTCCTGAACCATAGGAAGCCACAAAAGCAGTCGGCATGCCAGCAACTTCCCGTTCCACATCAAATCCTTCTTTTTCCAAAACCCCTGCGAGGAGCTTCGATGATTTATATTCCAGTAAAGCGATTTCGGCATATTCCCAGAGAGCATCACTGACCTCAACCAATAGTTTGCTCTTCTCGTCCACCGTCCTCAAGAGTTCATTTTTTAGCTCTTTTGTAGAAGGCTTACTTCCAGCAAAGGCAAGCTGGGTCAGGCTAAATATTAAAATAATTATCAATTTAAGGTGACGTTTTCTCATTTTTCCCTCCAAAATGTTTCATTTATTAAAACATACTAAAGCTCAGCTTTTCTCATACTTAGCTTTCAGTTTGGCCTCGATCAGATCGCTGTGTCTTAGTTGTAGCAATTTAGCCAGTTTGTGAACAAAATGGTCTTCGTAGCTGTGGAGCTTGTCATCGGCATAGATCACCCTCCATGCTGCTTCCACGATTTTTTTCTTCTCTTCCTTTGAATAGTTCTCATTAATCAGATGGGTGAAATCCCAGATGTCTATGCTCTCTTCTCGTTTCCTTTTGGCAATCTCCATCATCTCTTCTATGGCCTCAGCTGATATTCCAAAATCTTTCTTAAAGATTGCGGCAATAGTCGCTTTCTCGATGCTGCTGAACTCATCATCTGACCTCGCCACTTCAAGAAGGATGACGCACGTTGCCATTTTAACCCGCTCAGATTCATCTTGCTCTTGAGAATCTAAATCTGTAGTAACTCTTTTTAGTAATCTCTTTTTTAAATTAAACATAGCGATACTTTCTTCCTCGGTCTTTAAGGATGCTTCCAGGAATTCTTCCAACGACATGATAATAAGGCCCATGTCTTCAGTCAAGGTTTTTAGGCTTGTTAAGGTAAAATAATGGCAATGAGAGGATTATTGATTATTTTGTAGCTAACAGGTGGTGTCGGCAACTGAACGATCTTAGAACTTTTTTCAGAAGGTTCAGCCTTTCACCATTGATTCAGCAATTATCTCATCAAAAGGATTGTCTTTAGCAGGGTTAAGTATGCCTCCCGCTTCCTTACTTGAACTTCTCATCCACGATTGTTTCAATAGACTCCTTGTAAAAAACTCCGCGCTCCTCCAACCCTCTGAGCATAAATTTGACACATTTCGGTAGTTGGCCGATGAATTCTGGTGGAGATACACCTTTTCGCTTGTAGAGACCTTGAGCGACCATTCTTAAAGCGAGTGTGGCTGTATAACCTGTCGTTCGAGCCATTGAATGTGTGTTCGTGACGGAGTCATGACGGTCCAGCAGTTCGTAAGTATAGCGTAACTTTTTTTCTGCTTTTTTTCCCACAACGATTAGTCTTATGACTGTTATATCTCTGTCATTCTCATTCAATTTCCATTTTGGGAATAATAACCGCGCCGTGAGATCGAGCGGCCTAATCTTTGCTCCATTGATTGTGATTTTTTCCTTGTCAAAAAAACCCGTTTCTCTGAGCATGGCCACTTTTTCGATATGACCTGGATAACGCAACGTTTTTTCTTTCATCATATGTGTAAGTGCCTGGTGAAGGGTCTGTTGGCCCTCCGCTGCCGGCAGCTATTATTAAGCAGGGAGTAGAATAAGGATTAAAATAAAGCTTGGCGATGTAGAAATCACGAGATCCTCCTCCATAACTTCCCTGAATAGGGTTCTTGGTAGGAAAATCAGACATATCTGTTCACTCTGTCCTATTCTCTTTTAATATCAATAAGATTCTAAGTAGACCCATCTATCTGTCTCGTTTTCATGTCTAAAAGATAGACAATTTATTCATTACAACTCGCTTTAGCCGAGGCAGACAAAAGAGATTTATTCCCTCCGAAAAAGCCCGCCTCGCCTCTTTACTTATCTGGGAGAGCTACTTTTTCCTTTCTTTTGGTTTCCTGGATCATTCGACATCGCCTCGTTCAGGATTTAGTTGGCATATTTTTTGCATTTATGGGAATGTGAGAGGAGGTGAGAATTGACGATCGCGATTTGGTAAATAGTATTTAAGTATTATTTAATACTAAATGAAATGATATAAGCGTGTACGATATCGTTTGAGGTTTAATCATGACTACAAAAGTAAATTTATTAACTATGGCGATTATATTAGCCGTATTTATGAGTTGTTCGGATAATCCGCAATCCAGTGAGGGGGATAGCAATGCCAGTGAGGAGGATAGCAATGCGCTGGAATATGTTACCCCTGAAGAGGTCGGCTGGTCATTTGCCGCTTTAGAAGAAGCGAGAGAATTGGCTGAGCAGAATGGGTATGCTGCCGTAATGGCTCTGTATGATGGTAAAGTCTTTTTTACCATGGGCGATATTTCCAGAAACTATTGGTGCCATTCGATCAGGAAACCGTTTTTAAGTGCCCTTTACGGCATTCACGTGGCCAAAGGTCATTTGAATCTTGATGCCACATTAGAGGATTTAAACATCGATGATATTCCTCCGAGTCTAACTTCTGAAGAGAAACAGGCGACGGTGCGAGATTTATTAAAATCACGCTCCGGCGTTTACCATCCGGCAGCGGCTGAAGCGCCATCGATGATAGAGGAACGTCCTGAACGGGGCAGTCATCCACCGGGCACTTTTTTCTATTATAATAACTGGGATTTTAACGCCCTCGGTACGATTTTTGAGCAGGAAACAGATACGCGGATATTTGAGGAGTTTAAGGAACAAATCGCCGATGTGATCGGCATGCAGGATTTTAGTGTTGAAAACTGCTATTATGATTATGAACTGGAAAAGTCCGAGCATCCGGCATATTGCTTTCGAATGAGTGCCAGAGATATGGCCCGGTTTGGGGTCCTTTATTTGAATAACGGCCACTGGCGTGGTACGGATATCATATCCAGTGAATGGATAGCAGAAAGTACAACCAGCTATTCTATCGTGGACAGTACATTTGGTGTCGGCTATGGTTATATGTGGATGATAGCGCCGGAAGGTTCCCCGGCAGCCGAATTGTTTGTTCATCCCTGCTATTTTCATACCGGCGTCGGTGTTCACTTACTATGTATTATGCCTGAAATAAAACTGGTTATCGTGATGCGCCTGGATACCGACGGATACTGGGTGGATCCGGGCGATGCCGTGCAAATGCAGATCATCGAGATGATTATTAACGCCCGATTATCGATATGAGCACTTTTTCTGCCTGATGACTTCATCATAAATTCAAAGTTTATCAATCTGAGTTACTACGGCCTTTATGCCAATGCCCACAGGGGAAAAATAAACAAGGCAGGAGTCTTGCTCTCCCATCCACCGATCATTGAGGAAGAAGAGAGATTTGTTCCATCAAAGGGCTGGGCCGAGATGAAAAAAAAGTCTATGAAGTTGATCCTCTCCTCTGCCCTCAATGCGGCGGATATATGAAAGTGATCTCCTTTATCGAAGACCACAAAGTTATCGATAGGATCATCACCCACATCAAGCTGACATCTCATGCCGAACGGCCTCCTCCACCTCAAGTCGTCCAACAGGAACTCTTGATAGCGGCCAAAGAGAGCGGAGAGTATTTCTGAAACCGGGTTGAAAAGGTTTTTTTGACTGAATGGCGAGTGGAGTCCATCTTATTGTTGACCGTTTTGCTGTTTTTGTTGTTTTGTCTTTATTTTTTGGCAATTGACCTTGCCGTCTTGTGTGTGATATGTCTATTTTAAGACGTCATCCGGTGGAAATCGCGGAAAATTGCTAGGGATTTGTGGCGAGCAAAAAAAGGAAATACTCAATTATTATAAATATCTATAGAGATACATTCTAAGGCAACCTAAATCCTACGAATCCGTATAAATTACATAGGCTATGAAATTTATTTTGCTTGTTTTAATCCCAAGCGGAGGCTTGCAATGAAAAAAACATTTATTTTTCTTCTTCTGTTCCTTTTGGTGGCTGGCGTTGAAGTTTTGGATGCCTGCACTATCGTCATGGCTTCAAGGGGAGGAATCGTTTTGGCCGGGAATAATGAGGATTACAGTGATCCTTTTACATCAATTTGGTTCATCCCCGCGTCTGATAAGGAATATGGCAGAGTTTGTTTTGGTTTTGGGAATAGCTACAGCAATCCACAAGGCGGGATGAATGATAAGGGTGTCTTTATCGATGCCAATGCGCTTTCTCCGACAGGCTGGAAACCTGAAGAGGGCAAACCAACATTCAATGGGCACTTGATAGACTATGTTTTGGCTCGTTGTGCATCTGTTGAAGACGCCATACAGTTTTTCAAAAAGTACAATTTCCCATCTTTAGCCAGAGCCAAATTTCCAATTGCAGATAGAACGGGCGCTTCTATTGTGGTTGAATGGGGTCAGGGAAAACTTCAAATTGTGCGTAAAAGCGGCTATTATCAGATTTCAACGAATTTTGTCCAGACGAACTTTAAGCCAAAAAACTATCCTTGCTACAGATATAAAACTGCAGACCAAATCTTTGGGAAGGCAAAAAAACTTTCTGTCGATTTAATCCGAGAAATTCTCTCTGCCACTCATGCCGAAGGTAATTACCCGACAACTTATTCAAATATTTATGATCTAAAAAACGGCGAAGTCTACGTTTACAATTTTCATAATTTCGAAGACGTCGTTAAACTCAATCTGGAAGAGGCCTTAAAAAAAGGCAAGAGAATTCAAGAGGTGTCATCATTATTTCCGTATCTAACCAATGCCCATAGGAACTTTTTGAATCAATCAGGAAAAGCTGCTTTATACAATGCGATAACATCAGAGGGTGTTGAACGCGCGATTGAAAAATACTATGAAATGAAACGCCAGTCTGACAGAAGAAAATTTAACATTAACGAAAATGATATTAATTCTTTAGGATATCAGCTTTTACGCAGTGATAAGATTGAGGAAGCCATTGAGATTTTCAAATTAAATGTCGCTGAATACCCTGGCTCTTGGAATGTATATGATAGTCTGGCTGAGGCATACATGAAAAACGGAGATAATGAACTTGCCGTTAAAAACTACAATAAGTCGCTGGAGCTGAATCCCGAAAACACTAATGCAACGGAAATGTTGAAAAAAATAAAGAAAAAACAATAAATAGTGCTAAATTAATTATTTAAAGGCATTCTTTTCCTAAAAAGTCGCTAAATATTACATTTAGCGACATTGCCATCTATCATGCTCTATTTATTGCCACAAGTCGTAGGCTATTATCATGTGTTTGAACAAAATGTTTCTCTATGATATAGGTTGAAAGGGAGTCCATAGGGCAGAGATTGGGCAACAATGAGAGTAAAGCACGGCAACCCTAAAATCCAAATTCCTATCTTTAAGTAACAAAAAAAGTGACAGTTCTAGCCTTCACATGTGTTTAACTCATGTGAAGGTTTTAAGGTGAACAAGAAATGCCATCCAGCCAAGACTCAGAGATAAACATCGAGGAGTTCTATCTGCGCTATGGGCCGATGGTCCTTCGCAGATGCCTCCAGCTTCTTAGGGATGAGGAAAAAGCAAAGGATGCCGCACAAGAGGTGTTTGCTAAATTGCTTATAAACAAGAAACAATTAAGGCGTAAATACCCATCAAGTCTGCTGTTCAGGATTTCAACCAACATCTGTCTGAACATGCTCAGAAAACATCAAAGCAGCGACCTTCTCGACAGTGATGCCACCCTGAAAAATGTTGTTGCCTATGATGATTGTGAAAACAAGATTGTGCTGCAGGACTTACTGAGGAAAATTTTCAGAAAAGAAAAACCTTCCACATGCGAAATTGTGGTCATGCATTTTATCGACGGAATGACCCTTCAGGAAGTTGCTGATGGAATCGGCCTCTCTGTCTCTGGCGTACGGAGAAGAATAAGGGAATTCCGCTCTCGCGCCGAATCCAAAAGGGAGATCTACTATGACAAATAAACGGATACGCACTTGGGAACTAGAACGCTTTCTTCTGGGTGAACTTCCTCCCTCCAGGATGGCAGAGATCACAAAGCTTGTACATGAAGATCCTGATATTAAAAGAGAGGCCGATCGCTTAAGTCAAGACAATGCTGAGATTTTGAGGCAGCATCCCTCAGAAACTATGCTGCCCGGAATCCTAAGGAAGTACGAAGAAAACAGGCGTCAAGCACAGACTGGAGAAAAAGCCAGGTTCATAACCTTAAAACGTCTCATTTATTCCGTCCCTATCCTGGCTTCTGCCCTTATCCTTCTTTTTATCGTGTTTATGAAAGACGGAGTTCCACCTGATTACACACGCGTCAAGGGAGAGGAATTGTTTGATTTTATGAAGACACAAGTCATTATCTATAAAAAAAGCAACAGCGAAATTGCGCTGCTGAATAACGGGGATCAAGTCAAAGCCGGCGATCTCCTCCAGCTTGCCTATATCCCTGCCGGGAAGACATATGGAGTCATTTTCTCCATAGATGGCAACGGAGTTGTCACTCTTCACCACCCCGAGAGAAAAAACGACTCCTCCATTCTCAAACAGGAGAAAAAAAACCTTCTCTCATCGGCTTATGAACTTGATAATGCTCCGGATTTTGAACGATTTTTCTTCATTACTGCAATGGAAGAAATAGAAGTGCAAAGTGTAATAAAAAAAGCAGAGGAACTGGCGCTCTCGCCCGCATCAGTTAAAACTGCAAGGCTTGAGCTCCCGGAATCATACAGTCAGTTTTCTATCCTCTTGAAAAAGGAGAAGTAGAATGAAAAAAACTATTTTTTTATGGACATTTATTGTTGTTTTCTCGATTGGGTCCCATCTTTATGCCGGAGAAAAAACTCAAAAACCTGACGATAACCTCATTAAAAGATATGTTGTTGTCATGGGAGCAAATGATGGGGGAAAAGACCGCGTCAGGCTTCGCTATGCTGTTTCCGATGCCAAGGCTATGTCTCAGGTGCTCGAAGAACTTGGCGGTGTCATGGAGGATGACAGTCTGTTACTTCTCAACCCAGATGTGAGAACCTTTTATACGGAAATAGGAAAGCTTCAGACAAGGATGGAAAAGGCCAGATCAGAATACGGCCGTGTGGAGATTATATTCTATTATTCCGGACATTCAGATGAGAAGAGTATTCTGTTGGGTCGTGAAAAGATCTCCTATGAGGATTTCCGCCAAACCATAAGCAGTATGCCTGCAGACGTCCGCATCGCAATACTCGATTCCTGCTTGTCCGGTGCGTTCACCAGGCTTAAAGGCGGAAAAAAGACAAAACCATTCCTTGTGGATGAAGCCTTTGATATGAAGGGCTACGCATTCATGACGTCGAGTTCTGCAACAGAAGCCTCCCAGGAATCCGATCTTTTAGAAGGCTCCTTTTTTACCCACTATCTGATCTCGGGGATTAGAGGGGCAGCAGACCTGATCCCGGACGGACGGGTGACTCTGAATGAGGCCTACCAGTTCACTTTTAATGAAACCTTGGCAGAAACCACCAAAACCATGAGCGGGCCCCAGCACCCTTACTATGACATCGAGATGTCAGGCACAGGAGATGTCGTGATAACGGATATTCGTAAAGGTTCGGCGACTCTGGTGCTGGAACCTGGAATTTCAGGCAGGATTTTCATACATGACCGGAAAAACTCGCTTGTGGTGGAACTCACCAAGCCCTTGGGCCGAAAGATCGAGCTGGGATTAGAAGAAGGGGCGTACAGGGTGATTAACATCCTCGAAGGACAGGTCTTTGAATCCAAGATCATACTGGAGAGCGATTCGGAGCTCACACTTCGTGCAGAAGAGTTTTTAAAGTCTGATAAGAAATACACCACTCCCAGAGGAGCCCGTTCCCTGCAAGTGCAGAGGGAGACTCTTATAAAGAAAAAATCCAAGATTCACCTTTTCGGGGAACTTAACTCAAAAACCATGAGATCGAACGGCGCAACCTCTTTGTTATTGGGAGGGGGAGGTGGATTTACATTCGGAAACATATTCTCTTTTGGTGTTGTAGGATATGGAAAGTCAAACTTTGCAGGAGGTGGTCCGGGACTTCCCGGTTATGGAGGCTTTACTTTTGCCTATGTCTTTAAGCCAGAAAAAAAGATTCATTGGAGGATAACTTCTCTTGTTGGTTCAGGAGTTGGTTCAGAAGTTTCAGGAAGGGAAGGGATCTTCTATATTTTTGAGCCAGGTGCAGAAATCGTCCTGAACCTTTCCACGATTGTCAGAATCCAGGCCGGAATCACCATTCCTATTACAGACAGAAAAGACGTGGGTTTTAACGGCCCGATCATCAATGTAGGATTCCAATTCGGTAAATAACTGAAATCCCAGATTTCTTTTCTCTAATCAAAAGGCCTTTCTTGTCTCTCCTCCCTGGGTTATCATATTGTTTTTGGTTTTATAGAAGAAGTAGAAGAGAATGGACTAATACGATAGCCGCACTCCCTAATTGCCACCATTGTACGGTTGGTTCAATGCAAAAAACGGCGCGAAATTAATTAATAAGCGAAATTTTCCTTAAGAAATGATTCAACATATTTCAGCTATTTTGTAGGGGATGTCGGATTTGGAATTCGTCGCTCTATATCAACAGAAGAGCTTTTATTTTGTTTATTTTCAAGATATTTTAAGATTATATATTCCAGAATATCGTCCTTTTGTGACTGAATTATGACCTGTTATAATGATAAAAATCCCATGAAAGAGTCATGTAAAACTGACAGAGATTGTTTACACATAGAGCGTACTTCTATAGATTAGATGTTTCGTTAAATAAGGAGGCGCTTTATGACAGAGAAAGAGATTTCAAGAAAGCAGAGATGGCGTTTAGGAATCATTCGCCATGCAGAAGAAGTGACTCATAATGTTGCCAAGACCTGTCGGTATTTTGGCATAAGTAGAACAGCATTTTACAAATGGTATGAAAGATACCAAAACTATGGAGCAGAAGGGTTAAAAGACCGCTCTTGCCGGACTCTATGATGGTGAAATAGCATATGTTGACCTTCTTATGGGCGATTTTCGAAATTTTATGGAAGAGAAAAATTTGTTGGATAAGACTTTGATCATTTTTACTTCAGATCATGGAGAAAGCCTTGGAGAACACAAAGAAAGCGCTCATGGCTTTTTTATCTATGATTCTGATATCAGAGTTCCTCTTATTATTAGGTTTCCAGAGAATAAATTCCAGGGAAGTTTAATCACAAACCAGGTAAGAAGCATAGATATCATGCCGACTATCCTGAACATGCTTGGTGGAAGATCCCCCGAAAGTGTTCAAGGGGAAAGCATGTTACCTCTTATATTGGGAAAACAGGGAGGAGAGGCGCTCTCAGCTTACAGCGAGACTTATTGGCCCAGGTATCATTATGGCTGGAGCGAGTTAAAATCACTTCGCAAAGGTCAGTACAAATTCATAGATGCTTCCAAGCCGGAACTTTACGATATTCTGGAGGATCCTGGAGAATTGAATAATCTGGTCAATAAGAAAGCTGCACTCGGCCATGAAATGAAAAGAGAGTTAAAGGCTCTAATAGATAGATATTCTGTAGAAGGAATTGAGGAAGCAGGGCCGGAAAAAATTGACAATGATTCACTGGTCAAACTTCAGGCTTTAGGATACATAGGGTCTTTCCGCGCTTCTTCAAAGCAGAAAGGAAAAAAACTAGCAGATCCCAAAGATAGGATTGAACTCTATAACGAGATAAAGGTGGCTCAGTTTTTAGTCACAGAGGAAAAGATGGATCAGGCTGAGAAAAAGATCAAAGATGTCCTGAATAAAGATCCATCTGTTCTTGAGGCCCGTTATATCCTTGGAAATATTTATTCCAGGCAGAAGAAATATGATGAGGCGATTGAGGAGTACAAAAAAACCCTTGAAGTTGATCCCGAATATTATGAGTCCATCTTTGGAATTGCTTTAGCCTATAAAAAATCTGGGAAATATGACGAAGCTATCGTGGGATTTAAGCGGTTGATCGATATTGACCCAAAGGACACGAAACCCCTTTTGCATTTAGGAGATATATATGAAGAGCAAGGTGAGCTGGATGAGGCCATGAGATATTTAAAGTCTGCGGTGACTATCAATCCTGAATCTCCTGTTTTTCACAATAAATTAGGTGCTGTGTATCTTAAGAGAGAAATGCTTGCTGAAGCAGAAAATGAGATTAACACAGCCCTCAGCATTGAGAGGAGCATTCCCCTTATTAATGCTCATTTCAATATGGCTTTGCTTCATGAGGCTAGAGGGGATTTTAACCTGGCTGTTGTGGAATACAAAAAAGAGCAAGAAACAAGTCCATTTAACCACATGCCAGATTTCAATCTAGGCCTTTTGTATGCAAAGGCAAAAGAATTGGAAAAAGCCATAAAAGAATTCAAAAGCTGTATAGAGAAGGACGAATAATTTGCCGATGCTTATGTTTTTTTAGCCAAAGCTTCCATGGACAATGCAGTGGATCTAAATGAGGCTGAGAGACTTGCTCAAAAAGGATTGGAACTAAAACCTGAGTTAAGAACGAATATTCTCGCTCATTTTATCCTGGCTGATATCTATAACAGATTAGGAAGATACGAAGAATCTCGACAGCACGTTAATAAAGCAAGAGAATTACAGAAAACACTCTCTTATTAATAAGCTTTGCTCCCAAGATACGTGATAAAGTGAGATTTATTTCCAATTACGTTTGTCATCTCGAAGAGCGCAGGATTGCCTGCTATAACTTGGCAAGACAGAGTTCTAGAGCACGATGCTTTTCCTCTTTTATTTGTCGAGATGTAAAATTTATCACTGCGCAGGCTTTTGTGCTTGATGGAGGAACGATTATTAGAGGACTGGCAACTCAGAAGCAGAAAGTCTAATTTTTACATTTATCAGCCTTCTTTTTTAGGCTTAAAGTCTTTTTTATTAATTCTGCCATTCTTTTTATGTAGTCTGGGTTTGTGCCGCAGCATCCGCCGATGAGATTGGCACCGTTATCTATCATCTGGGGAATATAGCGAACATAATCTTCCAGTCCTTGCGAATAAGACACCTCACCTTCTGCAGAGAGAGAAGGCTTCCCGGCATTCGCTTGAGCAAGGAGGGGGAGAGTGGTTTTTTCTCGCATGACCTTAATCAAATCAGCCATTTCAGCGCTGTTTAAAGTGCAATTTGTTCCGAGGACAGGAACATCCTCTTTTTCCAGTTCTTCAATGCATTGGGCGGTACTGTTACCCATCAGGGTAAAGAAGCCTCTTGGATGAAGGTTGAAGGTCATAGTCACAAAAATCGGTAAATCCGTGGATTTTCTTGATCCTCTCAGAGCGCAAAGCGCTTCTTTTAAATCGTACTGGGTTTCTATCAATAAAAAATCTACTTTTCCCTCAGCTAAGCCTTTGGCCTGCTCAGCATAGGCTTCTTCAAATTCTTCTTCTGTGAACTCTCCCTGCGGCTGAAGGAATTTTCCTGTGGGGCCCATGCTTCCAGCAATAAATTTTCCTTCTGGTTTAGTTTTATTGGCAATAGTTGCCGCGGCAAGATTCAATTCATAGCATCTTTTTTCTAAACCATGAGAAGAAAGTTTAATTTTGCTTCCGCCAAAACTGTTGGTGAGAACAACATCAGAACCAGCATCGAAATAGCTTTTATGGATTTTTTTGACTACCTCTGGCTTTTCCACATTCCAGGATTCAGGGCATGCTCCTTGAGGAAAACCAAGCCTTATGAGCTCTGTTCCCATGCCGCCATCAAGGAGAACAGTTCGCTCTCTAATTAAATCAAAAATAGATGCATTCATTCTATTCCTCCTTAATAAATAAACATATTTGGCTTCATGTTAAAAAAATTAATCTCAATCAGGAATTAAGTATTTGTTTTACTGATGGAAAAAGCTCCATCTTTGTATGAGGCAGAAATAACGCCCCGGTATATTCGTTCATGTAGCTTGGTTCAGTATTCAATTCAATGTAGGTCATTTTTTTTGAAATTTCGTTGACCATTTCTCTGTTCTTATCAGAAAGAAGAATAAGATAGGCCCCGAGAAGAGAGCTATTCCCGATATAATGAAATTTATTTCGCTCGAGATCTGGCAGAAGACCAATGCGGATGGAATTTTCGATGTTTAAATGCTGACCGAAACCACCAGCAATATAAAAAGCGTCGATTTTATCAAAAGTCAGTCCTGCGTTTTTCAGCAGCAATGAGCATGCAGAGAACACTGCTCCTTTGGTTCGTATAAGATTAGAAATATCCTTTTCAGTGATGATAAGATCTTTCCCCCAGTAAGAATTGTTTCCCTTTTCTATGAGAAATCCTATGCCGGTTTCATCTTCGACAAGTCTAGCCTTGGCTTTCTGCACATTGAATTTTCCATGGCGATCTATATAACCATGGACGAATAATTCTGCCAGAAGGTCAACCAGCCCTGAGCCGCACAGTCCTTTGGGCTTGCTGCCGTTAATGACTTTATACTCCAGCTCGCCATTGTTCTTTATTTTTAATTGTTCGATAGCCCCTTCTGTAGCTGGCATCCCGCACTTGATCCCGCTGCCTTCAAAAGCAGGGCCAGCAGAGCAGGCACAAGTCATAAGCCAATCACTGTTTCCGACAACCAATTCACCGTTTGTGCCTGCATCAATAAATAAGGAGATCTTTTTGGAATCACGAACAAGAGGCGTGCAGAGTAATCCTGCTGTTATGTCGCTTCCGACATAGCTTCCCACTGCCGGGCCGCAGTAGATTTTTCCTTCATAGTTCATTTTCAATCCCAGATCTCGAGAAAAAATTATCGGCACCTGATTGAAGGTAGGCACATAAGGTTCTTCCCGAATGTATCGAGGTTCAAGATTCAAAAAGAGATGAATCATTGTAGTATTTCCAGATACAGAGGCGGAATATATATCTGCCGTTGAAATTTTGGCAGATCGAGTTGCCTTATCGATAAGATTATTAACTGTCATAACGATAAGGTTGTGAAGTTCTTGAAGCCGGTCAGGTTTCTGGGCATAATTGATTCTAGAGATAATATCTTCACCACATTTTAACTGTTGATTGTAACTGGAAGCTGTGCTTAAGATTTTGCCGCTTGTAAGCTCGACTAAATAGAGAACGACTGTAGTTGTTCCAATATCGCAGGCCAGACCATAGATGTTTTTTGCCGCCTTAGCTTCCTTAACATCAATTATAGTCCAGCTTTGGCCCGATCTGAATACAACGATTGTGATTTCTCCCTTTTCTTCCCGGACAACATGAGCTAATTTTCTCAAAACCGAATATTCACAATTCAAATCTTCTGTGGCGAGCTTTTTTCTAAATTCGCGTTCAAGCCTTTTTAAATCGCTATAATTATCTTCCAGAGTAGGCGGAGCGATTCGTAAGCTAATACTTTTCACAACGGGATTTATTTCATAAATGCCAGATATGTTATTTTTATGTCCCTCAAAATATTCAGAACCAGAAACAATTTTAATCGAGAGTTCCTGGAACTGCGGCAACTGGATGGTAAGATTATCATTGACTTCTGTCTGACAGGCTAAAGCATATCCTTGTCTGATAAGCTCTTCAGAGAGAGCTGCTGAGTGCTTGCTTTGATAAGTTCCGCTTAAGACCCGAATTACGCAATCACCGCATGTCCCTTTTGCACCACAAGTCGCTTTTAGGGGTAGGTTAGCTTTTCTTGCCGCATCGAGAATACTTGTGCCTGAAGAAATACTGACAGTGCTCTCAAAAGGGAAAAATTTAACCTTATACTTTTTGTTCACGAGCTTTGCTATTTATGTTAATTTGACATTCTTCACAAAGGAGGGGATATCCGATGCTTCCTGACAGGCCACAATGACTTCCCAGCCAGGGAGGTTTTCTTCTAAATCGCCACTTATTTGAGACACAAACCCGGGGATTATGAGTTTTCTGGTCTTGACCTGCTGTTCCAGCTTGATATCTTTAATGAATTTTGCAATCTTTTCTCCGACAAATTTTCCAGCAGCCCAAGCTGTAAGGACAGATTGACCTTCTGTATCGCAGACGACAAGATGGGCGGAAATCCCTGAATTTTCAATTTCCCCTGAAACAATAAAGTAAGTCAAAGAGAAATTGGTGGTAACAAAAATGGGAGATTCTGGAGTTGGTTCGCCTATTGGATATACTTTAGGATCAACCTGAATTGGTTTTTGGGGATCGGTATAGATGTTTTGCCGAAGAGTAAACAAAGTATAGAGCATTGCCTCGTCAAACTGAGGTAAAACAATGATAGAATCATATTTGCAGAGGAATAAAGAGGCTTTTGCCAGAAAATCAAATTCATTCTTGGCTTGAATAAAGGCAAAAAGAGGGTATCCAAAAGGTTTAAAATTTTTCTTCAACGCACTTCGTCTCATAATTGTGTTGTTCTGCAACTGAAGACCAGCATCCTTGGAAGCCAGATTCAGGATGAGATCATTCACTCCAGCTTCCTTTGCCTTTTCTGATTGACGGGCCAGCTCATCAAAAGAATGAGCTGTCAATACAAGACTGGCGTTGTGATTTTTTGCCAGCTCGATATCTTTATCTGTAACCTCTTCTTGCATAAAGATTGCAGGCTGTTCATCTCTTAGCCAGTCTAAACCTGCTTTTAAGACCTCTTTATCAGGACAATCCAGTATGATTCCTTTTGTCGAATTTTCTTTAACCAGTTGGAGAATCTTAAGAAAAACATCCTTCTCTTCTGAGTCATGAGATATAAAAAAGAGGTCGGTTTTGAGTTCTTCACCAACTCGCTCGACTTTGTAGTTCTCAATCTCCTTTATTTTGGAAAGAAGTTGTTCCTTATTCTCAGAGGTTCTTAGTTGAAGAGCAATTCCTGTTTGATGAAAGAAGGTTTTCTCGTGGCGAAACATGACCGTTTCATTTCCTATCTCTAAGGCGTGTGCTCCTCCTATTCTTACCAATCGAATGGGCGGCTCGCTCGCAGCTCCTAAAGCTTCTTTAGCTTCTTCAGAAGCATGGGGACATTCGCTTAATTCGGCTTTTTTTTGGGCCAGTTTCATGGCAAAGGCCATACAGGTTGGAACCCCACAGTCTCCACAGTTAGTTTTGGGTAATAGTTTAAATATATCTAAGCCGGATAAGGCCATGCTTAATCTCCGTTTTTTAAGTCAAACATTTCGTTAATGTTCTTTTTTACAACTTCTACTGCCTTGGGATGATACATAATGAGTAATTCTGCCCCAGCAGCTAATAAGCTTACGGAAGTAGCGATTTCCCAGTACGCGCCCCGTAATTCTTGATCGCCCCACTCAGGGCAATCTTCTTTGGAAGCTCTAGCCTCTTTTACTCTTGAACTTTCATAGCCTGGATTAATGAGCATCGGAAATGCAAGCATTTTATCACCGCCCAAACCATCGTTGAGGATTCGTTCCATGATAGAATAGGTGTATTCAAGACCGTATCCCAATGTCCCTGTTAAAGGATCCACAACGATTTTATCTGCAGGGAAGTTCATATCTGTTAAGAGAATATTCAGTTGTTTGGCGAGATTGACATCTATGGATGATTGAGCCACGAGCGTATGATTATAGGCAATACAAGCAGCCGCTATAGTTTTATAATTGTCCGTTTCAACATAGTTTATCAGACAATTCTCCCCTTCTGTGGCTTCGCAGACTTTTTTCATGACTTCATTGATTTTCTCAAAATGGCTATGACCCGAGATGATGATTGGCGTACTCACACTCTTGAGAACTTGTTTGACTATCTCTGCCGCTTCCTCTGCACTTTTGTTCCCTTTTTCCGGATGGGTTCCCTCGAGGCGCACACTGATGAGTTCTGCTCCATATTCCTCAACGCACTTCTTGGCCATTTCTCCAGGATTATCGATGACATCCCGGTAATAGTCCATCAAGGAAGCTGGGTATTTAGCCGGCACCTTATCGAAGACTTCCATAGCTATGACTGGCCGATGAGGGTGTTCGCCTTCAAAAAAATGAAAGGGAAGGGCTGTGCTTCCGCCAATAGTGATCGTATGAGAACGTGTGCCTCCTTGTTTTGCAGTTGCCCCGATTGTCACTTCAACAATTTTTCCGGGATTCGTTTCTTTAGGAATCTCAAAATTCACGGTTTGGCCTCTCTTGTTTTTTCATAATTCAATTTTTTCATGAGTTTATCAACTTCCTGATAGACTGATGATTCTGGCCTGATTTTCCAAATCGGATTTCCGTCTTGATCCATTTTTAGCAGTTTTTCATCTTCAGGAATCGAATGTAGAAGTTCTAATGCTTCCTCTTCGATTACCTTTTTTACTGGCCGGGGTAGGGAATTGCGCACTCTATTCAGGATTAAATACTTTTCTTTTACTCTGGTTTCAAGCTCTTTAAGCAGCCGGCTAATTTTTCCTGCAGCCTGAATCCCCCTGACAGAAGGATCAGATACGATCAGCAAGATGTCAATATTCTGCGCAGTCCGACGGCTCAGGTGTTCCATACCCGCTTCATTATCGATTACCACAAAATCGTAATTCTCGCCTAAGGTCTTTAAAATATCCCGCAATAAATTGTTGGCATAACAATAACATCCAGGTCCCTCAGGCCGTCCCATGGCGATGAGATCAAAGGCCGCTGCTTCAGCAAGACTGGAATGAATTTTATATTCGAGGAATTGCTGCTTCGTCATTCCTCCCGGAATGTTACTGATCTTAGTTTTCATTTCTTCCCTGATGCTGCCAACAGTTTCTTTGAGTTTGATCCCGAGTAAATCGTTTAGATTAACATTTGAATCAGCATCTACAGCAAGAATCGATTGAGATACATGTTCACTCAGCCAGCGTATGATTAAAGCCGCAAAAGTGGATTTGCCGGTACCACCTTTTCCAGAAATGGCTATCGTTTTCATGGTCTTCTAAAGCCTAAAATAGAGGCGGCATGGAAAGTGCTGGATGATTCATTTTAGTAATATGTTCAAGAACTTCCTCTTCGGTTACGGCCACTGTCTCGTCAGCGATCATATCGTAAAAATTTTCTATCCCTTCTTGTTTACCTATTTCACGAAGGATCGGCTCCATCTCTTCTTTGAGATTCCTGTCCATCCAGACAATACGCTTGGCGCCACCATCGGCACTTATAAATTTTTTGCTGGCGATATATTGTTTGCTGTGACCGATGAATCCTGGTGTTTGGGTTCCTCCGCCAACCGTTCCAGCAATCGTCGAAAATTTCATCCCACTGGGAGTCATACCTATATAATTGCGATAAACAATCATTATGCCATTGGTAGAAGGCAACACGCAGGAAATACATTCAAAACAGCCACAAGAAGTCATCGGGTGTTCAATGATACTATAGGCATTAAAGAATTCTAGTGTTTTGTGCGAGCTTGCGAAAACAAACTCATTGATCTCCTCCCACTGACCTTTCACTGCGTCAATAACCTTGCCTTTTTTTACCGGCTGATTGGGTCCTGTGGGATTTATCTGGAAGGCCGCCTTTCCATCCAACCAGTTGTAGGCACCGCATAGCCCAGAGCGTTCGGGAGTGATGATGCAGACATGATTCGGAGCAAACGATTGGCACAATGTGCAGGAATAAAAAGTATCAACTGCTTCATCGGTCATATCAGCCAGGCGGACATCACGTTGGCGATAGACATTGCGGGCAATATCGATGAGTTCAAGGATTTCTTTTTCACGGGTATAAATTTTTATTTGTATTTTATCAACGATCTTTCCGTATTCTCCATGCAATTTGGCATGAACGATAGAACCGAAATGTTTGAATTTAAACCCTTTTTTCTTTGCCTCCTTGCTGATGCGGACCCAGTTAATATCCCGCTGCCCCATGTGGAAGACACCGTTGGCACTATTTATGAAATCATGAATCTGGCGTTCCAGAATCGGTTCGAAATCAGGCTGCATCTCACGCCCGGCAACCTCAGCCAAGATAGCAAGGGGAATCTTGCTACCTTCTTTGACTTCATCAATCTCTGGCCCAATGATTTCAATCTTCCCATCCTCGACTTCATCTAACTTTTTTGAAATCAAAAATTCAAAACCAGGTTTTGTCTGGCCTGCCAGTTCGACATGCATATCTTCCTTTCGGACTCGCTCGCCTTGAAAGGCTGGACCAAAGGGGATGGGCACAGGAACTTTGGTGATAATAATTTTTAACCCTCTAACTTCAATGGCTTTGGCAACAATTTTTTCATGAGATACGGGAGAAACCACGTGTTCATAGGTGCAGATGCCTGTAGGCAGAATTTGATCGATGTCTGTCTCAGCAATAGTGGGAAATCCGTAATTAATAGCACCCGCAGCCTGGGCATGTTTTTCATCGTCAACAGGTCCGAATGCAAGAATGAAGGCAAAGACTCTATTTTTGTTATAGCGTAAGACTCTTTGATAATCCCCAGGCTGTGCACCTCCAAATGAAAGTGCCACCCTAGTGGAAAAACCTAAGGCATGGATACAGGCAGTTACATCATTACCAAAAGGAACGAGCCGTGTTTCCCATCCCATCTGAATACCTTCCTCCTGGAGCTGCTGAGCCATGGATTTGCCGTCAGTCTCTGCGGCCATGAATACGTAGAGATTTTTTTCCTGGAGTTCTCGGGCGATCTTCACAGCAATTTCATTTGTAGGACAATAACCGACACATACAGCAAATCCGGGAGCAGTGCCATCGACAAACTCAATTCCGCGTTCTCTCATGATCACATCATTGGCAGCACCAAGCCAGAGGTGTCCATCTTCAGGATTTGGCTTGGGCAAATAGGGGAGGGGGTCCTGGGCGTATTTAATAGCCTCAATAATTTCGTCAGCAAAGAGAGTCGCCATCCCCACATCAAGAGTTTGCCCCAAGTAGGGAAGCCATAATTTGTCATCAGGTATCGGCGGAAGTAATTTTTTCGATTCCTCTAGTAAATTTTTGAGTCCTTGAAGCGATTCTATTTTCATTCCCAATATTGCGTAAGAGATGGGAAGATAATAACCTGTATTCGGAAATTCAACTTTAGTTTGAGGGCCCTTTTCTTCTAAAGCCTGATTTAGTTCCCTTTCGGCACGAGCAACCAGCTTGTGTGCTCCGCGAATGGCTCTTGTGGCAATAAGTTTTGACATAGATTTGACCTCTTGGTTTTTTAGACTTCTAACCCTCTTCTCATTCCCATATCATACAGCACCCTTTCTTTGGCTTTGCTGATGCCCAATTTTTCTCGCTTTTTGTTGATATGATCAATAATCAACCCTGCCATCTTATTGATATCAGGCTCAGCCGCCCACATGCCGCCAAAAAGGTCTTCAAATTCTTCAAATATGTGACGACAAAATACTTCGCTTCCTTGGACCGGAAGCCCGATGCCAAAAACGGTAAACACGCCAGAGGCAACAAAATATTGTCCGATAGAGATGGCCTTTTCGCTCATCCACTCCGGGGCAGCACCTGCCACCGGGAGTTCACTGATATCATTTCCCAGGCCACCAATTTTAACCATCTCGGATAAGGCAATGAGAATGCGGCTATTATCCACACAGGAACCTGAATGAAGCACTGGTGGCATACCTACTGCCTTACAAACCTCCGCTAACCCTTTGCCCGCATATTTATCGGCAGATTCTGGTATCATAAACCCTGCTTTAGCACAAGCAATAGCTGAACACCCGGTCTGGACCACTAAAATATCATTGGCAATGAGTTCCTCTACTAAGCTCACATGACCTTGATCATGCGTCACTTTAGGGTTACAACAGCCGACCACAGCAGCTACACCTTTGATCCGTCCGTTGATGATATTATCGTTAAGGGTTACATAGGAGCCACGGAAAGTTCCCCCCAACATGTAAATAATCGCCTCATGGCTGAATCCAGCAATAAGGTCCATTTTTTCTTTGGGAATATCCACTTTGCCGCGATTTGGAAAATTTGTGATTGCCTCCTTGATAATGTTTTTGGCAATCTGAAGAGCATTTTTTTCAGTAAATTCAAAATGTCTGGCTCCTTCGATCTTTGCTTTTGAAGAAGTCGTAATGAGGTGAGTATGAAAACATTTCGAGATTTCTGGCAATGAAGGCATGATGCACTGGAAATCAACAATCATAGCTTCCACAGCCCCGGTACTTACAGCCAGTTCCTGCTGTAAGATATTGCCCGCAACGGGGACTCCATGGCGCAGGAGAATTTCGGTAGCCGTGCAGCATATACCGGCTAGGTTTATCCCTGCAGCACCTTTTTTTTTGGCTAAGTCAATTAATTCCTGGTCCTGAGCCGCCAGGACTAACATTTCAGAAAGCACAGGTTCATGTCCGTGAACCACGATATTGACCTCTGTTTCTGAAAGAACACCCAGATTAACCTTCCCTCGAAGAGGTGAGGGAGTGCCAAAGAGTATATCCTGTAGCTCTGTAGCAATCATGGAACCGCCCCATCCATCAGCCAGGGCTGTCCTGGCTCCATGGAGCATGATATTACGGTGATCCTGGTCCACTCCCATGGTTGTCCGGTGCATCATCTCTACAATTTCTCGATCAATACCCCTAGGAACTATGTTTAACTTGTGCCATATGGCCTGTCTTGTTTCAGGAGCTAATTTGGTAAAAGAGATTTCACCTTCTTGATTGCCAAAATTGGCTAAGGCTTTTTCGGCTACCTCAAGAGCTATTTCTTCTTTGGACCGATCTTTAATCTCCACACCCAGAACTTGAGCTATTTTTTTAAGCTTATTGACATCTTTAATAGAATAACCTGAATCCGGATTCTTTGCAGCGAAGAGGAGAGTTTTGGCCACCGCTCGTCCATGGTCGGAATGAGCAGCAGCTCCGCCGGCGATCATCCGGGCGAAATTCCGAGCAACGATAACTTCTGCGGTTGCTCCACAGACGCCTTTTTGTGGTTTCTTGCCCGAAGGATTTATACGGCATGGTCCCATATAACAGATGCGGCAGCAAAGCCCTCGTTCGCCAAATCCGCAGCGCGGCTTTTGCTGTTCTGAACGTTCCCAAACAGTTTCTAAACCCAGTTTCTCGTTTTTTTCAAGCAAATAATTTACGGAACTATCAACGCTTTTTTTACTATTCATAGTTATTTTTCCCTTATCGTTCTGTTTTCTTTTCATTCTCTTTCCTTTGTCATTGCAAGGAGCTTAGAATATTCTTTGCCTGTTATTGCGAGAAGCGTAGCGACGTGGCAATCTCATAAAAAAGAAGGTATATCATCTTTTCCTATGAGATTGCCACGCTCCCTTCGATCGATCGCAATGACCTCTCATCATGTAACTTTGGGACAATGCCCTATAATTTAATGCTTACAAATTTATTAATGTCGAAGCAATTTGCTGATTTCTGATAATTGATAAAAAATCTTTTCAGATATGTCGACAGGGAGAGATCCTGTGCCGCAACTTGGGGTGAGAAGACACTTTTCCCATAGAAGAGTTTTATTGATGCCTTTATTGGCCAAGTTTTGTATGCCATCTTCTAATTTTTTTACCAAGGACTCAGGAGTTTCTTGATTGACTTTTTCAGAAGTTGGAACTATTCCCCAGGCTAAAATACCACCTTTTTCTAGAAATGTGTTGATCTGCTGGAAATAATAGCCAATGGTCTCGCCATATTCGTAAGCATCAAAGCTAATGATGTCAACGCCTGCATCAATCAGGATTGTCCATTCGGTATTGCCGCAACAGTGAGTACCAGCAAGGCTGTCTTCTTTATGAATGGCTTCAATGATAACCTTTAGGTAATTTACAACATCCGGCCGCTGAACACTTACATATGTGGAGGAGCCGAAACCTGATAGAATGGGTTCATCAACAAAACAGATCTGATCATATCCTAATGGCTTAAATTTATGTAACAGCCATCGTGCTTTCATTATAATGCCCTTAACGATGACATCTCGAAAAATCTCGTTATAATAAATCGCTCTTTTATTCTCGTCTACTCTCCCCAGTCCAGTAGTGATTGGACCTGTGATTTGACTTTTGAAATATTTGATAGAAGATCGATTAATTTTAGATAATCTCTTTTCCATCTCGTAAATGCCACGGCTAAATTCTGGGGATATTTTAAAATAATCTAAATTTTCCGTCATAAAGTTTTCGTAGAATTTTTCAAGTTCATTGGTAGGATCGCCACTGGTGTCAAAATACATCCTCTGTTTGGTTTCGTCCAAAACAACACGAGGTAATCCTTCGCTGAATTGAATTTCCATCTGTTCTCGGAAATTAGCATTTGGTAATTGAGGCCAAATTGGAATTTCAGGAGTAGTGCTAAGAACAATATTACAAGCTACTGCTGTATCCTGATGGGGGAAGCTACCTATGGCAGTCGCCATACATTTTGGATTAAAGGGCATAACTAACCTCCGCATAAAAAATTTATCTATCTAAAGATATCTAAATATTTGGGTGTATATATAGTATTTTTCTCTCTTTTTTTGTATAATTATGCTAATTTTTTTATTTTTATCTAGGAATTTTATAAAAATTGGCATTGTCCCAAAATGACGGGATTCCATGTCATCGCAAGGAGTGAAACGACGTGGCGATCTCAACCTTTATTCCTATGAGATTGCCACGCTCCCTTTGGTCGCTCGCAATGACAATTTAAGAATCTTTTTTACTCCGTGCACTTTAATCCCGTCACTTTGGGACAAGCTATAAAAATTAAATATTCTTTAAGGATCCTTATTCAAAGCCTTGTATATTTTTTCAAATTCTCGTTTTAATTTCTCATCTAATAATTCAATCAATGGCTGTTCGAGCAAGTCTGCATCTCTTATTATCTCATGGTAGGAAATCATTCCCAGGATTTGATCTTGTGAAAATTGCTTGATGATCCAATCCTTTTGTTTTTCATCTTGTATTTTATTTCCAACAATCCCAAAAGATTGAATATCTATTTCCTTGGCCATTCTCATGATTGTTTTGGAAGTAGAGATGCTCCTTGAGCCGGGTTCCACGATGATTATCATCTTATCGATGGATCTTGCGGTGGCTCTTCCCAAATGTTCGATACCTGCTTCCATATCAACAATGACGACTTCATCACGATTCAGGATTATCTCAGATAGAAGACTCTGGAGGAGTACATTTTCAGGGCAGGCACAGCCGCTTCCACCTTTTCGTCCTGCTCCCATCACCAGTAATTTTATCCCTTTAAAATCAACACAAAATTCATCTGGAATATCATGGACGGTTGGATTCATCTTGAAAAGTTGACCAAACTGCCTGGGATTTGCCCCTGTTCTTTCTTTTATTAATTTGCGCTGTTCAGAGATCGGGGTAATTGAAGATGCTTGTTCCGCAGGGATGCCGATTGCAGATGCTAAGTTTGCATCAGGATCTGCATCAACAGCCAATACTTTATGCCTATCATTATTAAAATAATGGGCTAAAATACCGACTATGGTTGATTTGCCCGTACCGCCTTTGCCTGAAATTGCTAATTTCATGTTATTTCCTTCAGTGAGATTGCTCGACTCCTTTTGCCCGATCGCCCTGTAAAGATAATTCAAATCCGACAGGACTCGCGATACAACTTAGATCACTTGGAGCAATTCTAGTTTTTAAATTCTAGTGCCTCAATAAAATATCTCTGAAACAACGGATCCGTTGCCAGTGAGAAATATTGAATTCTTTTTACCAAAGATTCTATTTTTTTTCTCGCTTGCTGGGAGAGCAATAATGCTTTTGCTCCAGCGAGTGATGCATTGCCAATAAAAATTATTTTATCTTCATCGATTTGAGGCAGAAGGCCTATTCTCATGCTATTTTTTATATTTAAATAATTGCCGAATGCGCCTGCAATGAATATCTCCTCCAACTCTTCTTTCTTTAATTCATTTTTTAATAAAACCATCCTGATCCCGCTGTTTATGGCAGCAATAGCCAGCTGTATTTCTCTGATATCTTTTTGGCTAATATATATATTATCAGTGATCTGAATTCTTTTTGTTTTATTTATGATCCTGCCTTTAGGGGTAACCACCCCTTTATCCAAAAAGACTGAGATTAAATCAATAAGCCCAGTGCCGCAAATACCTATCGCTGGCTTATTTTTTATGGTATGCAAAACCAATTTGTTTTTATATTCTGCTTTATAGATTGCCCCAGGAATGGCTAACATTCCACAGCTGATATTCATTCCCTCGAATGCCGGGCCAGCTGCAGTAGAAGTGGCAATAAATCTTTCTTTTGTCTTTAATACGATTTCACCGTTTGTGCCTAAATCAACAAATAGGTAATTGCCCTTTCTCCTTGCCAAATCAGAGGCAATGAGTCCTGCAGATATATCGCCGCCGATAAAGCTTTTAATATTTGGTGAAATATAAACTTTTCCATCTTTATTTATTTTGAATCCTAAATCGTCTGCAGATAATGGAGGTAAATGAGCAAAAACAGAGTGAAAAGGAGCCACTGCCAGAGTTTTTACAGGTAAACCTAGAAGTAAATGATTCATAGATGTATTCCCAGCAATGACAATTTCATAGACATGAGAATCATCTATTTTGTTTCTATCTAGAATTTGTTTAATCATTTCGTTTAATGTTCTTAAAATAGAATTCCTCAATTTAGCTAAATTATTTGAATCCTGAAAAGCAAAACTTATTCTCGAAATTACATCAGAGCCATATCTCATCTGACTATTGTTTGCAGTCGATGAATCTATACTTTCCCCATTATTTAAATCAACCAACTCTACAACTACAGTTGTTGTTCCTATATCAATGGCTATTCCAAAATTTTTACTTAAGGTGTCGTTTGGTTCAATACTTAATATCTCGCTCTCATTATACATCGTTGCAGTTATTTGAAATTTGCTTCGCTCCAGGATATCCGGCAATTCTTTTAACAAATTTAAAGGAATAACTAACTTCTTTTTCCGAAAATATTTCTCTAGCAACTCTGACAAAGAATATGGAAAACCTATCTCTGGTTTTTTGAGCTGAAGATAATATTTTTTTACAGAAGGATTTATCAAAACTGGTAATTTTATTCCTGTTTTCAGGATAAATGCTTCCTGGATAATGGATTCTTCAGGAATATTTATTTCTAAATCACTTTTAATCTTGTGTAAACAGGCGAGTCTATAATTCTTGTCTAATCTCTTCTGTTTAATAAAAAGTTCTTCTCTTTCACTGAGATGTGCAAGCTTTCCCTTCACTATCTCAACAAAGCATTTCCCACATAAACCTTTTTTATTACAATAAACACTAAGATTAATTCCTGCTTTTTGGATTTTATCAGCTAATAAATCTCCTTCATGGGCTGTGATCGTTTTATTATGAGAAACAATATTTATTTTGTATTTAGCTGAATGATTCATAATGATTAAAATCTACATATCAATTTTTAAGGAGATATTTTACAAGCTCTACGGCAGAAGCAGCCTCAGGGGCAAAGCCGTCAGCTTTTATTTCATCAGCAAAAGCTTGTGTTATGGGAGCTCCTCCGATTATTATTTTAACATTTTGCTTTAATTTTGCTTTTTCAACCGTTTCTACTACTTCCCTCATATAGGCCATTGTTGTGGTTAAAAGAGCCGACATTCCTATTATATCTGGATTCTCTTTTTTAATGGCTTTTAAAAATTTTTCTTTAGGGACATCTATGCCTACGTCAACAATTTCATATCCTTCTCTTTCCAGCATCATGCCTACTATCTTCTTTCCAATATCATGCAAATCTCCTTTAATAGTGCCCATAACAATTTTTGCTTTTGGTTTGACTGTTTCAGAAGTCAGAAGAGGTCTTATTATATCCATGCCTGCCTTCATGGCCCTAGCCGCAATTAAGACTTCTGGAATAAAAACTTCATTGTTCTTGAATTTTACACCGATAACATCCATTCCTCTAACTAAACCATCATTTAAGATTTCTTCTGCTGCAATTTTTTTAGAAAGGGCTGTTTTTATTAATTCTTTCACTGCGGCTGAATCTCCCTTTTCTATATTAGCTGCGATCTCTTTTAGAATTTTCATTTTTATATCCTTCAAGAGCACATCATTTGTTAAAAATTAATTTAACATTTTATGGGGATAGAATCTAGCATTTTATTTAAATTGTTTGTATAATTATGCTAATATTAGCGAAGGTATTATATCAAAATGAAAATCGAAAATTACATCACTAAAAGAAAATTCAACATGCTTTCAAAAGAATATATTTCAAGAACAGGATTACCACTTATTCTGGTCAATTTAAAAGGTGACATAACCTACGGGTCAAATTTATGTAAGTTGTGCGGGCAACTACTCGGAAGCAAAAATATAATGTTGCTAAAAAACTGCAGACTGAGAATGATCAGTGCCATAAAGGAGGCATTCCGTTGGGGAGAAGGATATATCACTACCTGTCCCATAGGATTAATCATGTTCGCTGTACCTGTGGTTTACAATAGAAAATTAATAGGAGGATTTTTGAGCGGTTTTGCTGTATTTCATGAAATGAAAAAAGATATAGATGAGGAAATCTGCGAAAATTTAAAAAAATATTGTGATTCGGATACTAATCTCAGCCTGAATAAATTAGAACTAAAAGTTTTTTCTCTGGAAGAGGTAAGGGAGGATGTTTCATTTCTATTCATATTAACAAGAAAATACAATATAAATGATATGAATTTCCTAAAAGATGTAAACGAAAAATATGTTCAACAATATAAAATTGCAAATTTTTTGGATGATTTAAAAAGAAATACTTATGATGTTGGAAGAAAAATATTTGATAAGCAGGATGAAATCATTCAGAAGGTTATACTCGGCGATAAAACCGGCGCAAGGGAAATCCTCAACGAATTTTTAGGCTCTATTTTCTTTGAAAGCGGGATGAATTTTGAAATATTAAAAGTGCGTATCATAGAATTAGTTGTCATCATTTCAAGAGCAGCCATAGAAACAGGAGTTGAAGCCAAGGAATTATTAGGACTCAACTATTCCTATCTTACTGATTTAAATAAAGTAACGGATATCGAAGAGTTATTGTATAAATTAACTGAGATATTAGAGAATTTTATCAATAAAGTTTCTTTAACCAAAGAGAAAAAGAGGAAAACTAAGATTCATAAAATGCGCGAATATATCAATCATAATTTTACGAGAGAAGTCAGTGCTGGCAACGTAGCAAAATCGGCTGGGCTAAGTGTGGGTAGAACTTTGCATCTGTTTAAAGAAGAAACAGGAAGGTCGCTCTCGAACTATATAACAAAAATGAGAATAGATTACGGAAAGTATCTCTTGCTCAATACAGATATAAATATTGCTGACCTGGCAAATGAAGTGGGTTTCTATGATCAGAGCCATTTTACAAAAAATTTTAAAAAGTTTGAAAGGATAACTCCTTCTCATTTCAGATTAAAATATAAGAGTTAGAGACATAAATCGGGTGGTTCCTCAGGCAACTGTTGTTACTAAGCCGAAATCCACGTAAACTTCTCTACTCGGACCCGAGTTCTCAAAAACATGAAAAACCACCAAAAAATTATCTCCAACGCCGTGAAGATTTCCCGAAGGCTGAGTTGTTTTTTGTGGAGGAATCCTCTGATTCAAATAGGAGTTGTTCCAACTTTGACTTGGTCCCAATGATCAATCGCCGTTCTACTTTGATGATACGATTCTTCCTCCGTTTCTTGATAACTTGCGCATACAAACAAATAGAATCCAAAAGGTTTTTAGCAGCCCAAGAATAAGGCTCAAAACCATCGGTTGTGAAAATGAATGGATTAACAATTTGGCAAGCATCGATCACCTGATTCAGGAGTGTTTTAATATTGCGGCTGCCTACAACCTTGGAAATCCACAGCCGCGACCAGACTTCGATTGCTACGAAAATCCACATAGGCTTCTTCTTTGTTCCTGCGAAGGTTCGGATTCCATCAGCTTGAAGTTCAATTAATTGAACGCCTTTGAGTTTATGATCGTTAAACTC
>CAYTBG010000024.1:0-29660 GCA_964435925.1 uncultured Eubacteriales bacterium
ATGATGTTAGCTCCGTTTTTTATCATCTGGGGGATATACTTAACGTAATCTTCAATTTCCTGCGAGTATGTCACTTTTCCATCAGAGGAGAGTGAGGGCTGTCCTGCATTGGCTTGAGCAATTAGGGGTAGGGGAGTGGCGTCTCTCATAATTTTTAACAGATCGACCATGTCAGCGCTGTTCAGTGTGCAGTTTGTTCCTATGGCAGGTACTTCCTGGGCTTCCAACTCCTCTGCGCATTGAGCGACACTGTTTCCCATGATCGTGAAATAACCTCTGGGGTTAAGATTGAAGGTCATCGTTACAAATACGGGCAGGTTGGAAGATTTTCTTGCTCCTCTCAGGGCGCAAAGAGCCTCTTTTAGATCGTACTGAGTTTCAATCAACAGGAAATCTACTCCACCTTCTGTTAAAGCCTTGGCCTGCACTCCGTAAGCTTCTTCAAATTCTTCTTCTGTGTATTCCCCATGAGGCTTAAGGAATTTTCTTGTGGGGCCCATGCTCCCCGACACAAATTTTCCCTCAGGTTTTACATCGCTAACAAGCTGGGCTGCTGCATAATTCAGTTCGTGGCATTTATCTTCTATTCCATGAGAGGCAAGCTTAATTTTGTTTCCTTCAAAGCTGTTGGTTAGGACAACGTCGGAGCCCGCATCGTAATAGCTCAAGTGGATTTTTTTTTATATCAGGCTTTTCCACATTCCAGGATTCAGGGCACTCTCCCTGAGGGAAGCCATTCCTTATGAGTTCTGTTCCCATTCCCCCGTCAAGAAGAACCACTCTTTCTTTTACCAGGTCGAGAATTGTCCTTGTCATTTAACTTCTCCTTTAGCTTGGACTGGTTTTACATAATCTCCTTTCTTGCCTTCTTTTTCCAATAAAGGAACGCCGGGATACCCATGCCGAGCATGGTTAATCCAATCGTGGATTTCAAAGGCTGGTTTATTACTATGTTGAAAAAAACTGCTACGCTGATAATAACAAAAAAGAGAGGAATTACGGGATAGCGCCAAGTCTTATACGGCCTTTTTCTATCTGGCTGTTTAAAGCGCAGGACTATAACAGCAAAACCTGTAAGGGCAAAAAAGATAACCAGCGCAAATACGACATATTCAAAAAGACCCTTGTATGTCCCGGATAGACAGAGTAGGGAAGACCATATCGCCTGGCCAACCAAGGCTTTGGAAGGGACACGGTAGCGTGGATGAATGTAAGCCATGCTTTTAAAGAATGATCTATCTTTGGCCATAGCGTAAAAGACCCTTGGTCCATAAATGATGGTTGCGCTTAAGCATCCGAAAATAGAGATCATGATTGCAGCTGAGAAGAAATGAGTGGCCGTAGGTCCAAAGAGCTGGTTTGAAGCTAATTCTCCTATCCTGGTAACTCCTTTCATTTTATCTATAGGAAGAGCCATGATATACACAAGATTCATAAGAAGATAGATGAGAGTTATACCGAGAGTCCCCAGGATTAAGCTTAAAGGAAGATTTCTCTCAGGTTTTTTGATCTCCTCAGCGGTGCAGGTTGGCGAATACCAGCCATCATAGGTCCAGAAAGCTGCAATAAGAGCAAGCCCAAATAGCGACATTAATGTGTCAAAGCTGAGTCCAGTCTCTACTGAAAAAATTTGACCAAAGTTCGTAATTCCGGCCTTTTTTCCAAGCGTCAATCCTAAGATAACGAATGCCGCAATAGCAGCTATCCTTAAGAAAGTAAATATATTCTGAACTGCAGCTCCAGTTTTTATGCCAAAGTAGTTAATGCCTGAAAGTATTAATATAGAGCCTACCGCTACGAGCTGGCCGGTAGAGAGTGAATAAGAAAGCCCAAGCACGTCTAGGTGAAAAATATAAGATTGGGTTGATAGAGCAGGTATGAAATAGCCAACAAATTCAGCAAAAGCCACGCCCAAAGTGGCTATGCCTCCGCACATTATGAACCAAAAAAATCCCCAGCCAAAAAAGAACCCTGCCCATGACCCATACGCTTCCCGTATATATATATATATATTGTCCTCCAGCCTTGGGGAACAATGCTCCTAACTCAGCGAAGGAGAGCGCACCGCTTATAGTTATTAAGCCTCCTACAAGCCAGACAATCAGAATGAGACCCGGAGAAGGCAAGTACTCAGCAATAAAACCAGCGGTCATAAATATGCCCGAGCCTATAACCGCTCCAATAACCAGCGAAGTTGAGTCGAGGAGATTTAAGTTCCTCAAAAACTGAGGTTTTTTTTCTTTTTCAAGTTGATTCATTCTAAAAATAATCCTCTGATCATCATTTAGATTTATATCTTCACTTTAGTTTTTTCTCTATTTTTTATTCTCTTTATATTTTTCATAATTTTTTTTTATAATCAACAAAAATATCAAAATAATTAATACAAAAAATATTTTAATTCACTGAAAATATTTATTTTATTTAACATTTTGACATTCCTGACTCAATTGGTATATATAAATAAAGACGACAGTATTTCTTATGTTTTGTATGGGCATTAACAAACAAACTTAAAAGGATATTTTTATAGCTTATGATCCTACAAGATAAGTTAGAAACATTGGTATTTATATTGTTTTCAAGCACTTACATAATATGGTCGGCATGCCGACATTATTTTTAAATATTTTTATTTTGTTCTTGTAATTGGCTAAAATATTTTATATTTTACACTCAGATTGTTTATGTGGAGATAATATTTGATACTTGCAATTGCTAATCAAAAAGGAGGAGTAGGGAAGACAACTACAGCTTTTAACCTTGCTTCTGCACTTGCCTTAATAGGAAAAAATACTCTTTTGGTTGATATTGATCCTCAAGCACATAGCACGGTTTCTATTGTAAATAATTCTTCTCAGTATGATAAATCTATTTATGATGTTTTGGTAGATTCAAAAGTAAAAATAAGAGACATTATAGTAAAGACGTCAGTTCCGGGGCTTGAAATAGCTATTTCAAAAATTGCTATGGCAAAACTAGAGCCAGTTTTATTGGGAGAGATTGATGGGCATTTCAGATTGAGAGACGTTATTGAGCCGATAAAAAAGAGGTATGAATTTATTATAATAGACACCCCGCCGACGTTGGGTTTAATAACGCTTAACGCCCTTGTTGCAGCTACTCATATTCTAATTCCAATTCAATCATCTTATCTGAGCTTAGAGGGGACAGATGATCTTCTTGAAACAGTAATAAAGATAAGAAAAAATGTAAATCCTAATTTACAAGTTTTAGGTGTATTAATAACTCTTTATGACAGAAGAACGAATATATCCAAAGATGCAGTAGAAAGAATAAAAAGGGTTTTTGGAAAAAAGGTTTTTAGGACAATGATATCGAAAAACGTAAAACTAGAAGAAAGTCCTGCATATAAGGAATCCATTTTTACGTATGCTCCTGATTCAGTAGGAGCTATGCAGTATAAAAAACTTGCGCAGGAGGTTATAAGGCGTGCAAAAAGCTAAAAAAACAGGTTTGCCTGATGATATTACTATGAGGCATGATAATCATTATGTAGATCTTATAGAAGAAAAATTATACGGACCAAGGATAAGGCTGGTACCTATAGATAAAATAGATCCAAGCCCTCATCAGGCAAGAACTGAATTAGGAGATATTGAAGAATTAATGTCTTCTATAAAAGAAAAAGGAATTCTTCAGCCGATAATTGTAAGGGAAAAAAATGGTAGATATGAAATTATAGCAGGAGAAAGAAGATGGATAGCAGCTAAAAATATTGGATTAAAAGATATTCCATGTATAGAGATGAATGTTTCAGACAATGAGGCAATGGAACTAGCGTTGATAGAAAATTTGCAAAGAAAGGATTTAGGTGTTTTTGAAGAAGCTGATGGATTAAATGTATTAATTGATATGTATGGGTACAGTCATAAACAAATTTCGGAAAAAATTGGAAAAGCAAGGTCGACTATAACTGAAATTATAGGCATAAGTAAGATACCGAAGAAAATAAGAAATATGTGTGAAGAATTCAGTATAAGAAGCAGAGGTACAGTTATTGAGATAGCGAAACAAGAAAATGAAGAGGACATGTATAGGCTTATTACTGAAATAAAAAAGAGAGAATTAAAAAGAGAAGATACGAGAGATCTTTCTAAAATGATAAAAGGAAAAGAAAGGAAAATTGATAAATATATTTATAAATACGAAGAAAAAGATAAAAGTTTTAAGCTAAAAATAGAGTTTAAAAAGCAAAAGGCAACAAAAGAGGATATAGTACAAATATTAGAGAAATTGATAAAGAAGCTGAAAATTGGGAATTTTAAATTAAAAGATATATTAGTTGACATAATAACCGTTATGCGACACAGTCTTCACCTAAAATATAACCTATTCATAATAAATAAGTTATAAGTTTTCCTCCCCTGTGGATATCTCAACCGCACATATTTTGTGCAATTGTAGAGGTTTTAATATATTATGATAAATAATAAATTTAAGGTATTATCTTATTCTTAGACTTTATTAAAGCAATCCAATCATGAAGATAAAGATCTATTCTCTTCTCGTCAATTTTACTTACTGGGTTATGGTGCGCCATAACATTTCTAGGATGTTCTAATTCATCTAATTTCTGTGCTATCCAAGCTTGACTGGGGAAAAGATCCTTAAAATCATTCCAATTATTTATAATTATTCTTTTTAGGTCTCCGAAATTAGAGTAGAAAATTTCATGCTGACCTCGCTTTCCATGCCAAGGTTGTTTTGATTCTCTATCCATGCGATCTTTAACATTATCTCGTACATCTTTTTGTACTTTTGTAATCCACCAATTAGTTGCATATATGTTCTCAAGAATCCTTTTTATTACTACTCTAATTGAGTTTTCAAGAATGTAATATTTAGGATAAACAATAGCCATTTTCTGTGCATCTTTTGCTAACGTGGTCGATAAAAGTGCGTCTAATATTTTTAAAGATGATTCTTCTTGCAATTTAATAAATACATGTTTTGTAGATCTGAATTTTCCTTTTGTTTTCGAATATGAAGGTTTGGAGTTAATAGAAGTTTTTTTGAGTAAATCCCTAATTCTATCAACAATTTTATTTTCAAGATATTTTGTGAGATCGAATCCTTCTTGGTGTGCTTTCACATACGTAGCATCCTCTGTGGACATTGGTCCCAGTTCCTGTTTAATATTTTTTAATATTTGAGAGAGGCGCCCAGGCGTGACTTTTAAATGATTTAACAGATCAGATTTAAGTTTTTTATTAGCTATCAATTATAATTACCCTCGGATTTTTAATCCTGCTGGTCAAACCTTTTAACTTTGCTAGTTGGAAACATCCTACTCACTGTGCTTTGGTCTACCCCTAGTGCGAGCGCAATTTCAGTTTGAGAAGCCCCAGCTTTAAGCAGTAATAATATAAGAAGTTTCTTCAAAGAATCGAGCTCAAATAAAATTTGGTCATTTGTCTTTTTCTGTTTTATTTCTCCCATTTATGAATACCCCCTTTTTTTATTTTTTCGAAATTTTGATAGAGTTACTCTTACGGTATTAGGCGTCGTGTCCAGCATTTTTGCTATCTCTTTAGGTTGCATCCCTATCCTACTTAATAAAATTATTTGTTCCCGTTGATTTTTATCAAGCACAAGAAAAACTGCTAATAGATGAGTAAGCACATCCAGTTTGTTGATAATTTCGGCGAATTGCTTATCAGTAATTTTTTTTCCTCCTTTTTATTTCTTTATCTTGCGCATTTTCGATATCGTAGCAGTTACATAGTTAATTGGCTTACTGATAATACTAGCAATTTCAGATGAAGTTAATCCAAGTTTTGCAAGCTTTTGTATTTTATTAGAAATAGGAACATTTTTTATTTCAACAGAAGTCTCTAATTGCAATGAAATTAGAATATCGAGACGTCGGAGTATTTGACTTAATATCTTTTCATTATCCATTTGCATCTCCTAATTGCACTGCTAATTTAATTTCCGTTTTATTCTCTTATTTTACAACATATTATACTATAAACATTAGGCAACTGCAAGCTAATATATATGTATTTAATTTAAAATTCAATAGATTGTGTGTTGTTATAGCCAGTGACATTAATCGGTTAAGGAATTTTATGGCTAACTTCATCAGTTTTTTAGTTATAATATTGAAAAATAAAAATTACTGTCTATTCCAAGAATCTGGTCAATGTAAGTTTCCCTTATCATGTTGCAGTTCAGGCTTAAAGCATTATGAGATAATTTTTGAGAAAATAAGCATCCTTAATTACAATAATTTATGGTGAATATTGTATTGATAAAAGAATGCCCAATCAAGGACGCTTCTCCCCTATAGCAAGGCTTAAATCAGAAAACAGCTGTATATAATTAGATGAAGGAGCTGGGCTAATAATCTAAGTGTTAGGGTATCAAGGCATTAAAGAGAAGCTTGAATGTGTCGTGAGTCTGGCACCGACGATGCTGAGTCCTGAACCCGATGAGAACCACCTGGCCCTTACCATGTTTAGCAGATATCATCGCAGCTTTCTTTGACAAATACTCCTCCCCTGTGGATATATCTATATTAGGATTTGGTACATATTTTATTGTAATTACAGTAATGACAAATTTGTTCGTTTTGGGAAAAAGGGAAACGCTCTTCTCTGGCTATATTTCCTTGTAGATCATCAAGCATATCTTGCATTTCAACTATTGAGCTCCATATGTTCTTTTGAATTTGATCCAAATTAAAATCTATCAACTTATATTCATTCAGTTTTGCGTTTGATAGAAAAAAATCAACCAATTTCACATTCTCTGGTTTAATATCCCACTTCTGAGTTGCGAATAAACCATAACATGCAAGTTGAAATTTATCCTTTTCTGGATTTTCTCTTCCAGTTTTCCAATCGTAAATAATAATTTCGTCATTTCTGCGAAATGCAAAATCGAGAATTGCATATATCTTTACATCGTTGAAATAGAAATAAGGGAATTGCTCCATTTCAAGCCATTGATTTTCTGTTAATTTTAATATTTCCATATATACATCAGAGTTAAAAAATAGCTTTAAACATTTAACAACATTATCAGCGTTAGATTTCCATTCGGTTTCGGTTACTTCCAATCCATATTCATGTTCAAATAATGCACAAGTCTTTGGAGCCGTTAGGTAGTTTTTATTTTTTGAACTCAAGAATTCTTTTCTCATTAAGTCTAAAGTAGTCTCTATTTTTTGTTCACTGTCTATTTTTTCGATACCGGTCTTTATTTCATTTAGCGTACTCTCAATACACTCATGGACCTTGTTTCCTGCCCACATCTGCCTGTTTTGAAGCTGTTTTAATATATAAATCGTCCTGGTTCTTTTATCCGCGGCAAAATCCCAACCTCCCCAAAAACCATAATATTGATAATAGTACATCCGTTGACATTTTCTGAAGGTATCATTACGAGAAATTGACCACGCAAAGTCGTTTTTAAATTCTATCATTTCAACTACTTATATAAAATTGAAAAAGTTACACCCCTTCCCTATTCATTATCTTGTCAGCACTTTGACAATTCTATCCTCATACAGTAATCCGCTTCTCATGAGGAGCCTGACAGGAAATTCCTTTATGGCGGAATTTTTAAATCCCTCAAGTATTTTCATCAATCCTCTCGAGCTAAGCAGGGATAGATTCAGTTCGTAATCGTATTCACATGCTCCGATGAAGTCATCTGAGAACTCATTTGCCACAATTATTGCTTTGGTCACATGATAATTTTTATTCTCACAGAGATTTACATAGGATTTCAGTTGTCTGGATACTGAGGCGTAATGGTTGTATTCTTTATCCTTTTTTGTTTTGCATTCGACCAGCATGACATCTTGGTTTCCAAGATTAATCAATACATCTATTTTATGGCGGCTGGTGTTGAGGCTATTTTTCAATTTATTGTCTGTGTTGAATCCAAGTCTGGTGAATATTTTTTGTGTGACTTTTTCATACAATAATCCCAATTCGATCTCTTTAACAAACAGTCCCTTCTCGTGCAACGTTTTTAAGTCCCTTCCTCCGATAGCATCAAAAGTTTCGATATAAAGATCATCAATATCCCTATAGTTTTCAATGACATTTTTGACTAAATTTCCTCTGGATTTAATGTTATGACCTTTGCAAAATTTTAAAAGCTCATCTCGGATAAAAAGATAGAGGATGTCTCTAGGCTTGATGTTATATTTGTCCAGCAATTCAGAAGACATCACGTTTTCATCTTGAAGCTCGAATTCTTCTTTTATTTTGTAGTTGATTTTTAGAAACATGTCTGTCAAGTCTTTTAAAAGGCTGTTAAAACCATCACGGGAAAGGCTAATCGTGTCTTCCTTCTCGAGATCATTGAAATATTTGATCAAATTTGCGACTTTTTCTTCGAGAGAACGCCCGAACTTTTCCATATCTACTTCAAGCCCTTTCTTCATGAGGGTGTGAAGCCTTTTGGATTTATTAGTTTTGGATGTCCCCGGCCGAAATATAATTTCAGTTAGCAAATTTGTGGTGTTAATTCCCTGATTTAAGATCTCCTGAATCTTCTTTTTCCTGCTCCATTTTCTATTGATATTATGTTTTTTAGTTATAAGGTTGATCTCAGGGTCGCTTAGATTTTTCAGAATCCGCCTTAGGAATTTATTGGGTAGCTCTATTCCAGCAATTTCTCGCAATAGCCAGATAAACTCATCAGGAACGTACAAAGTGTTTGTTTTTCTATTGAAAAAGATGATTCCTGATTCCTTCAATTCATTCAATAAATCATCAACTTTGAATTTTTCTAAAGGGATTACAATATGGGATATCCACCTCACCTCTTCATTTGATAATTCTAGATTTTTTTCCAGCGTTTGAAGAATTGATTTTTCTTCCCAGGAAAGCTTTTTTTCCTGATTCCGGATGAGATCATTTTCATAGGCAGTTTGTACACATTTTTTATATATTTGGTAATCTCTTTTTCGTTGGTGCTCTAAATCTTCGCCTCCATTCTCGAGGAGTTTTTTGAAATATTTAATGTTTGATTCTAACTTTGCATGCTCTTTGTTGTAGAGGTTAAGGAACCATTCCCTTGACATCATTGAGTTTCCGTCCCTGATAAGAATATCCACTAGAATATCGAGCTGACAATCACTGAATTTGATTTTTTCTTGAAGGTGTTTTTTATATCGAGGAGAAAGAAGTTCGAAGAGTTGAACGATGTTTTCATCATCCACATTTTTAAGCTGCCCATCCCCTTTAGATAATATTTTATCGATTTTGGGGTTTGATTTTCTAAGATCGCTGCAAAAACCATCTAAAATTTTTAAAAAAGCGCTCTTCTCGATCTGATTAATAGTAGCAAGAACATCGATAAGTCTCATAGTGTCCTCCTGATGCTGACATCTCCGTAAATATTATTAATCGGATAATTTGCGAATGTCAAATTTTGCTGAACTAGAGTAGATATGGATTTTAATGATGCAAGTTCGTTCATGCAATTTGACTCCGCAACAACCTCCCTTACAAAAACAAGGTCAGATCTTAAGTATTAAGCAATTGATAATTCATGTAAATCACCGCTTAAGGTGATTTTGGGGGGGATATTACATAAACAAAGTTAAAAAAAATCATTATACGGCAAGCCGAACGTCTTCTTGAAGGTCTGAGAAGTTCATATTGGCCAGTTCTGCACCTTGGCTTAGAGTAATAATCTCTTCGCTTACGGCATAATGGAGAAATTGTCTGAAACGTATCACCTCTTCCCTACCCTCATACTCTACAGGTTCTTTTTTCTTCCATCCTTTCTGATTCAGCATTACCAGGAAATTCCGGTAGTAGAAGTCTGAAACAATTCCCAGCATGTGAGGTCTTTTAACAATCGCCTGGATTGAAATACCATATATTTGTTTGATTTCTTCCAGTTCCCATCATGATTTTGGAATCAAAGAATAAGGGGTGGTAAATTTTTTGTTGGAGAACTATCTCTTTTTATTTTTTTTAGCTCGATATCTCTCATTACTTTGTTCAATTTTATGGATAGAATGGTTTGCGTTATACGTATCGGATATTATTCTTGAATTAATGATCTCAAGCATTCTTTTTAAATCTTTAACTTCTTTTAGTAGCTTTCTCTCAATATGTCTCTCTGACAATAAAGTAACTATATATGTGTTAAGGGAAAGACCTTCGCTATCCGCCCCACTAGAAAGAGCTGCATGAAGGCTTTTGGGCATTCTGAGGCGGGTTTGTCCACTGTAAGGAATAATTTTATGCTCCTGTGGGAGTGGTCTGCCGGTTTTTTTTAATGATTCAAAGTACGCTTTAGCGGCAATATTGAATTCTGATAGAGCTTCTTCTCTAGTGTTACCAAAAGCACTAAGGGATTTGATGCCGGGAATTGTGGCGATAAAACCATTGTCTTCATCGCTCCATTTGATTGAAATAGCATGTTTGTGCATAATTTACTCCATACAATCTAAATTATTATCTTCTATGAAATCCAATAATTGCCTAACCTGATAAGGCTTTGCCTTTCCATCTTTCATTTTTTGAATGGATATCAAAAAAAACGGACCATCCATCCTGTAAATGAAATGTGATCCTTTGATTCTATCACGTATCATTCCTATGCATTCACATAAGGTTTTTAACTCAGAAAACCTAAGAGCTTTAGGATTAGCTTTTGCTTTCTCATATAATCTGTAACATCTTTGATTCAATTCGCTATAGCCTAATTTATATGTTATTGGTACCACATATGGAACCATTTGTCAACAATGAAATTATATTGTTATTTTTTTTTCAGTTTATTGATTTTACTCTTGTATTTAAGAATAACGTTAATACAAACTGACTAATCTCACTGTATCCCTATTGCGAGGCTGTAGTAAGCGAAAAAACGTTGGGACGTCTGGAAGAACTCCCCTATTTATCTCACAAGAATAGTCATAGAGAATACTTAAAAATAAGCAAATATTGCATAGTTTGTCGAAAACTTATCGACATACTATGTATAAATATGCTATATATAATGGGAAAATGGATTAGTCATAAGGAAATGCGAAAATCTGGGGGAATAAAATGTCAATCATAGAAATAAGAAAGAGAATCAACAGGGAAATATTCGATTACCAGACGCTTATGGTTGCCCTGGAAGAATATGCTCATCCTAGAGATAAAATCACTGATCTGATTCGAAAAAATAACATAATCCGCATCAAAAAGGGACTCTACATATTCGGTGATGATTACAGAAGATATCCTTTCTCCCGGGAGCTTTTAGCAAATCTCATCTATGGTCCATCCTATATCTCTTTAGAATATGCTCTCCATTACCACGGACTGACTCCGGAAAGAGTCGAAGCATTGACATCAATAACGACTGGACGCTCCCGCAGCTTTTTAACGCCTGTTGGCCTTTTCAAATACCGGATGATTCCCCTTCAAGCATTCCAGACTGGAATGATGCGGGTCGAACAGAGAAACGGCCAGTCTTTTTTAATCGCGGAGCCGGATAAAGCTTTGGCTGATAAAATCGTCAGTGACCGGGGGATAGAAATTAAAACACAAAAAACAATGTACAGGTACCTGGTGCACGACCTTCGTATCGATTCAGGCATTCTTTCTGGAATGAATCCTGAAAGACTGGCTGAATTTGCTATGAGATACCGCTCCCAAAAACTTAAAAAACTGAGTAGTTTGGTTCGTAATCTACGTCGTAATAAACAGGAGAGGCAACATGCATGAAGCAATCTCTCAAATGCTCTCAAAATATGAATGCCGTACAGCCGATGACTATATCCGTGCTCTCAGAGAAATCTTGCAGGATATCGCACTTCTTGGTCTCTGGCGCATGAAGTTTTTTGAAAAGACAGCTTTTTATGGGGGCACTGCTTTGAGGATACTTCACGGGCTGGATCGGTACTCAGAAGATCTGGATTTTTCCCTGCTGGAGGCTGGAGAGGATTTTGACATTTCAAGTTACGTTAAGGGCCTCGAAAAGGAGCTTTTTGCCTTTGGCTTTAAGGTGAAAGCTGAAAGGATAAATAAGGCCATTGATTCTCCCATTCAATCTGCATTTCTTAAAGCGAACACACGAAACCGACTCTTAACCATAGAAGTTGGTGATGAGATCTTCAATGCTATTCCGAAAGGACAAATTCTCAAGATTAAATTGGAAGTCGATACAGATCCCCCTTCAGGTTTTTCAACCGAGACTCGATATCTTCTGATGCCGATTCCTTTCGCAGTGCGGTCTTTTATTCTCCCCGATTTATTTGCAGGTAAAATGCACGCTGTTCTATGCCGGGGATGGAAGAAGAGAGTAAAAGGGCGAGACTGGTACGATTTTGTATGGCTTATTTCGCATCATCCTGAGCTACACCTCTCCCATCTTGAAAAAAGAATGCGCCAAACCGGTCACTGGAAGTCGGAGAAACCTCTGTCTCCAAATGAGTTTCGATCTCTCCTGGAGAAACGGATTGAGAGTCTTGATTTTGGGATGATCCGGCAAGAAGTGGAACCTTATGTGAAAGAACCAAAAAAATTAGAAATCTGGTCTCAAGAATTCTTTATGGATATTGCCACTCGAATTAAAATTGTCTAATACGAAGCGAGACAGAAAGTTACAAATCCTTTCACAACAATTATCATATAGCTTATTGTACGTTTTCTATGAAGTCTGAGAGGCTTATGTTGGCCAGTTCCGTTCCACGGCTGAGAGCCAATATTGGCTTGACACATTCTAAAAGGCTATTATAATAGCTATGTAGGAGAAAGAATCATGAAAGTTGTAAATACGGTTGATTTGAAAAATAAAACAAATAAGCTTCTGGCTGAAGTGAGGAAAGGGAATCCTCTGATTATCACCTACAGGGGAAAGCCGGCCGCTTCTATCCTCCCCCTCACAGAAGACGACCTCGAAGACTTTATCATCGAGCATAGTCCTTCTATGCGAAAAAAAATCAAGAAGGCTGAAGATGATATCAAAAAAGGAAGGATCATATCTCTAGATGAGTATCTTTCCCGGTCAGAAAGATAAGATTGGATAAATTCGACATTCAACTCACCTACTCGGCCGTTGATGATCTGGATTGTATTCCTGAAGCCAGACAGAAAAAAATTATCGCTTCCATCAGAAAGCTCTCTTCCAATCCTTTTGCTCCAGGTCCAAATATAAAAAAGCTAAAAGGATTCAAACCGCCGATCTACAGGATTCGATCAGGAGATTTTAGAGTCCTCTATAGGGTATATGATAAAACCATTATTATAATGCGTGTGATTGATAGGAAAGACCTCGAAAGAGTCGTCAAAAAGCTAAATCTGTCGAAGTCCTAGGCCCTTTCCTTTATGTTTTTTCTTTCCGGAATCAAGCCTATTCCAATCATCATGAGTGGCAATGAATTTTATATAAACAATCTTCATTATTAATCCTATCTTTAACCGAGAGAAACTAAGCTTATTTATTTCTTGTCCCCTTACAATCAGGGAATTTTAAACATGACCAGAACTCACCAAACTTACCAGTTCTCAGACGCATAGGTCCACTACATTTTGGGCAACTTGGGGCTTGGATGGCTGGTTCTGTTGATGTCTTAGTGTCTTGAGTCTTGTTTCCAACCTTTCCTGTTCTTTCAAGAAATGCACACCAATTGCAATTATCTGGATCTGAAGGCGGCAAAGGGCCATCCAAAAGTTGCACTACTTCTTGTAAGAAACTGTGGAATGATTCATCATCCCGAGGAATTTCGATCCAGTCAAGGTTACCCTGGAGAGCCTGGCGAGTTAGTGAAATCAGCTCACAGCTATCAGGTGAGAAGTAAAGAAGTCCAAGCTTCGATATTGGCTTCAGTCCAAATGCTCCTTCAGCTGGATTTTCTAGCGCAAGAGCATATGCATGAAGCTGGCGACTATACATTTTAGTCTTCTGGTCAGCAGGGTTTCCTGTTTTAAAGTCTATGACAGCATAAGAACCGTCATCTAGCGATGCGACTATGTCAAAGCGGCCACTGATATAACAGGTACTCTTGCACTCCTCCAGTTTAACAGGTCCCGATTTAACCCGTTTCTCCCCATATGTCACAGTCCCAGGGGGAAGATCAGGACAAAACTTCTGAGTTCGCATCTCTGAATAATAGTTTTTTTGGATCTCAGAAATTACAGTAAAAACTGCTGGAATCGGAATTGATGGTTGAAATATTCCATGTTTGACCTTTAATACGAAACAGTGCTTACACCCATCATATAGAAATGTGAGATCAGATGGACTCAGTTTATATTCCATTGTGAATGCACTCCCTTATTATATTGGATTTAACAGTTTATTATTATTTATAGTATATTTTTTTACTAGAAAAGAATCTTTATTCCTTTATTCCAAATCTTTGAATACGTAGCAGACTTCCTTCATCCAAGTACTTTCGAAAATAATGCTCAGTATGCTTATTTTCAAGCCTCTTTGTGATTCCGCTGGATTTCAAGAGTTTTTCGAACGATAATCCTAGCTCTCTTTTTCCCAAAAGAGCAATGACTTTTATTGCCACTTTATCACAAGTGCAAAAAAAGCAATCATCCCTATCATTGAGGATTTTTAAGGCCTCTGTTTCTCCTGCGTCAAGTTCTTCTTGTATAAAACGGTCAAAATTGCTCTTGAAATCACGTAGTTCATCAACCGTTATTGACACTTCCGTGATGGTCTTCCCTACTTCTCCCAGTAACTCAATACTATGTCTGAGGCTATATTCATCCTCATAATAATAGACCTCCCGTCTGAGAACTATAGAAGGAATTAAAATTTTGTTTTTATTGAATATGTGTTCCCAAATCCTGTATCGATGAAGGTCGATTATGACATCAGCGTCAAGTAGTACGATACGCAATAGAATAGTCCTCGTTTTCGTCGTATCCGTACTTTATTAAAAACGAAGAGATCGCGCTATATTTCTCACCAACATATTCGGCAAGCTTGCCTTTGGATATTTTTCCAAGATGAAAAGCTTTGATCGCCAGAGAAATGTATCTATTGGAAAGATGAGGCTTTTCTGTTTCTGCCCAATCTGTAAGTCGGTGTTTTTTGTCAATGTCTTTGATGGCTCCCTTCACGAGTTCCTCTTGAATGTTTTCTTTCCTCAGAAGGCCAAGGTTGACCAATCGCCAGAGCAAAGCTTCGATCGAGACGTTGAAATCACGTGCGACTTCTACTAAGTTGAGATGAGATATAAATTTATTATCGGTTCGTGTCTCGAATTCGTCTCTGACCTCTTCCTTGGGCAGGAGTAAAGAGGCAGCAAAGACGTCAGCTAATTGTTCAATTCGACTTTTTCCTCTGTCCTTATCTTGATAGATCTCTTCAGGAACGAAATCGTCCCAGGTTATCAGGTGAAAGAATTCATGTGCAAGATCGAAATTGCGTCTCCAAGGTGCATCATTGGCGTTAACGAGAACGGCCCTTCCGAAGTTATTATCAATTGTAGAGCCTCCGGAAATGTTTAAATCTATAGGCAGGAAAATAATCTTGATGCCCATCTCTTCCTCTAGGATTTTTGGCAATGAACATGCTGGGCGGTATCCCAATTTCAGACTGCTGATATACTTGGAGGCAAGATTCTCAACATATTTAAAAGCGTCTTGGGCAAGCAATCTGTGTTTTTCAATTTTGAATATTAATCCTGTATATGAAGCATCGGGCTCGTTAAAAAGGTTCAGAAGGTTCTGATAGCGCTTGCATATCGAAATGAATTGTCTTCCAATGAGTGTTTTTTGAGGACTTGTTTCTGGGCTTCTCCAGAGGATTCTGATATCTGTCTGAGGAGGTTCTAAATTTAAAAAATAATTTGTATCGCGGCCGTAGACTTCGGCTAATTTGGCAAGTTCCCAGGCCTTGACTTCCCTCTCCCCTGCTTCAATACTGCTTAAAGTCTGGTAATTGTTGAATCTAAGTTTTTTGGACACTTCCTTAAGAGTAAGATTCAAAGATTCCCTTTCTTTTTTTAGATGATTTGCTAATTTATTCTGTATATTCATTTTTATTCCCAAATAAAATATATATGATATTATTATATATGTCAAATAGAAAAGAAAAAAAGCATAAGATATTATTATTTTTTTAACTAGAATACCTCTTCCCCTATTAGAAGATTATTCAGCAATTCAATAGGCAAATAGAAATCAACATGAAATATAATGTTTATTTCTTGTGATTTTCTTCGAGATCCTCATATTTATCTGTTGGAATTGTACTTGACACTGCATATACACTTAACCAAAATAGGCATGAATACCAAAGATATGGATTAATGACTTAACACATTTTAAAGGTAGCTGATGACGATTAATCAGAGAAGAAGACAAAAAGCCCTTTTAAAGAAGCGAAAAAAAGATAAGGAGAGAAGGAAAAAACGGTCTAGCTCTTCTAGCTCTAATGAGTATTCCCATAGTGCACGCCTTATCAAAAACGCTAAAAACAATCCTCTTCACGAATGTTTGATTGATAAGGAATGGAATGATCGGGGATTTGCACAGATATTATTATCGCGCAGACAGCCGAACAAAAAAATGATTATTGGCATGTATCTTGTGGATATATTCTGTCTTGGCCTGAAAGATACATTTTGTAACGCCAATATTTCCCTTGAGGAATATCAGAGACTGAAACTTGCGACATTTAAAGAAACAGCTCTAGTTCTGTGCCCGCCAGAGAAAGCCTGTAGGATTATCTTTGGTGCAATCGAATATGCAAGAAGATTAGGGTTTAAACCTCAAAAGGATTTCGCTTTATCACATTTTGTCCTTGAGGGATTATCGGAGACAGATTATGATTTCGAATTAGAATTTGGCTTCGAGGGTAAACCTCTCTATATTGCTGGCCCTCATGACGACTTTATGACAATCATAGAAACATTAAAGAAAAATGTCGGAGAAGGCAACTTTGATTTCATCGCTCCATTACCATTGAAGTGACTGCCCATATTTTGAGAACTGGCGGAGTTCATATATAATGGGTCACAAAAATGGATCCAGGCTTAGAGCCATTCAATCTCAATAAGGTTTTCTATTTTCCTGAAGTCCAGATCTTTCTCTGAAACTTGCTTTCAAGCTTTTTATTGGTAAAACGTAAAATTTATTTTACTGCCGAAAATTTGAGGATTAAATTTATTTCCGTTGTATTTTTATTATGTTCTTTTATCATAAGGATCCAATATTTTAAACTCAAAATGCCAACCTTCCCACTCTTCAAACATTTGACCAAATTTTTCCATTGTGATTCTTTTGCCATCTATAATAAAGACTCTATCATATACAGTATCTTCAAAATCATCATTCCACTCAATTCTTCCGCGTAGAATTTGTTTATTGCCGATTATCCACTTGCCATCCCGTTCTTTTAAATGTCTCCGGTTGAGCCCTCTTTTTATTTTTTTTATGAGGTGAGCTTTAGCAATTTCCGGATCTGTATCAAAATCAAACATCATTTTGAAATAATATCCTTGCAAAATGTCCTTTTTTACCTCAATCGCCTCTGCAATAAGTCCGGCCGGCAATTCAAAGGTTGCCAGTTTGAAATGATACTCTCTTTTCCATTGATCTTTTATTAATATATCTTCACCGCTCTCAAGGGTGCTATGAATTACAACACCACCGTCAATATATTTATACATTTATAACTCCATTTTTTATTGAAACAGGCTGAATTTTATCTATGAATTCTCTTGCCATAGATTTATCCTTTTTGTCTATGGATAATTTCTTTTTTGCATCAATTCCCTTTATGTTTTTTCTTTCCGGAACCCAGCCTATTCCAATCATCTTATATTGTGAAACGTATCCACTCTATTTCCGAAACTTCTTTTGAAAATCTTGGCCTTGTTCTTGAAGCAAGATCTCTGCTGGAATACCTAATCCTTTATGAAGAGCTCGCATCATAGAAAGCGAAAGTGGCCTTTTTTTGTTAAGAACTTCAGACACTTTGCTTTTACTGCCTACGAAAGGAACAAGAGCCTGCTGATTTAAGTTTAGTTGTTCCATTCTAAACTTAATCGCCTCTACAGGATCAGGCATATCTATCGGGTATTTTTTTTCTTCATAAAGCTCCACAAGGTTTATTAAAAGCTCTAATTCATCCCCTTCGGGAGTGTTTGGTTCAGCATCCATTAGCTCATCAATGCGAGCTAATGCTCTTTGGTAGTCTCCCTCAGTTTTAATTACTTTGTAAATCATTATTCTTACTATACCATTAAGAAACCTATGAAGAAAATAGGCCTTTTCCTTTCTCCGTGCTATTGCGGTAGTTCTGTTTCGCGTTTTATCCTTCATTCTTGATAAGAAATCCTCGAAATTAAGCCAAGATAGTTGAGCATATTAATAATCGAGATCGTCTTATCATTTGGAGAATCGTAATCATAAAATTAGCTTGACAATAGTATCAATATTGATATCATATAAATGAGCACTGTTAAGATTATACTTGCAAGGATGAATCGGAATCCTAAGAGTGTCCGATTCAAAGACCTGTGCAAAGTTTGTGATCATTATTTTGGATTGCCCCGTCAGAGAGGAAGCAGCCACAGAATATACAGAACTCCTTGGCCGGGTGACCCGAGAATCAATATTCAATGTCACAAAGGCAAAGCAAAAGTATATCAAGTAAGGCAGGTTCTTTTAGCAATAGAAAATTTGGAGTTTGAAAATGGCGCTAAAAAGTGATCGATATACATACAGAATAACGTGGTCTGAGGAAGACAAGGAATATGTTGGACTATGTGTTGAATTTCCTAGCTTGAGTTGGCTGGATGAAAGCCCAGAATCAGCCCTACAGGGGATCCGAGAAGTTGTTGAAGATGTTATTAAAGATATCAAAAAAAATGGAGCGGTCCCTCCTCAGCCCTTTTCGTGTAAGAATTTCAGCGGTAAATTTGTAGTGAGGATTCCATCTGAAGTTCATCGAAGCCTCGCCATGCAGGCCGAAGAAGAAGGAATCAGCCTGAACCGGCTTGTCAGTGCAAAACTTAGCCAGCAATAATTTTTAAAACAATACAAGATGTTCAGAAACAGAACGGGCTCCTTGTTCCAGAGAATCCGAATGAGGCCAGACTTAATCGTCTGCAGCCGCCCTTTTCATCTTAGCAATTTTTTATCCTTAGCGTATCAAGGCATTGAAGAGAAGCTTGAATGTGCCGTGAGTCTGGCACCGATGCTGAGTCCTGAACCCGATGAGAACCACCTGGCCCTTACCATGTTTAGCAGAGACCATCGCTGCTTTCTTGGATAAATGCTCCTCCCCTATCAGCCAACCGCTTTGAAGGATATCGCTGTCGATGTAGCGGACAACAGTCTCATAGTATTCATTGTGCTGGCCAGGTGTAATGACAAATGCCAGGCTGCTGCTAAAAAGAACCAGGCCCTCTGACGGCATCCCATAGGCTAAGGGGTGGTTATTGTCGAACGTGGCCTTGAGCGTTGAACCCGGGCAGAAGAACTCATTAGAGCTCAGATCGTCCACTGTATCACGGACACTCAGTCCGAACTTATCGATCGCAAAGCTGCAGGCTTCACCCAGCGTGACCAAGGTTCCTCCCTTCTCCACGAACGCTTTAAGTGCTTCAACGCCCTCTTTGCCGATTCCACTTCGAAATTCAGGGGGAACTTCCGAAATTCGCCGCCCGTATCTTGAGTCTGGGGGTATATCACCGGTTATCATTCCTGTCGAATCTGAGGGAAGGATGATAACGTCATGCTTTTTGACAAGATTTCCCTTTTTTATCTCTGCGTCCATGAGGGATGTATAGGGAAACGAGAATTTTTCAAGAACAAGTCGGGTCCAGCCTTCGTCCATATTCCCGCCATAGTAGCGCTGATACATGCCGACACGCATCCGTTTGACCTTGTGGGTTCCTCCCTTAGGCTTGCTTTCAAGAGCTTTAAAGTGGATGCCTGTCTGCTCTGCCACATTCTTGAGGACAGACTCAGGTCCACCAGAGACGATGAAGTCTCCGGGGTGGAGTCCTGAGACAGCGTTTTCAATCCGCTGGACCGAGATCTTTTTATCGAGCAGCAGGTTTACAGCCTTGAAGCTTGCATTCAGGCGTCCATCGAGCACGAAACCCGAGCCACCTGTGGTAATCTTCCCTGAGACTCGCGTTTGGCCTGTCAGTGGCTGGAAATCACCGCTGACAGCCTCGTTAATCGGGTCGACACGGACACCCATGAACTCGTTCATGGTGTGTGTTGCCAGGTCGTAAGGCCGGAGCGGAGAGCCGTCTTTGTCCCTGGTCCACTTGTTGTCGGCGTAATGAGTCTGGCCGAGCAAATTCCGGATCAAACCCATTTTGGGTTGTGCCAGAGATATGAGATATGAGCCTTTCGGATAGGTCAAACCGCCGACTGTAAACTCTTTTCGGGCCTTACGGATTTCAATGCCAGACAATGACAACGTGTTGACCATCTTCACAGCGGTCAGAGAATCGTGTTGAGCAACCGGGATGACATAGGCTTTAGGCTTGCCCTGCGCGCCGCGGTCTGTCTGCCGTTTGGCCTTGAGGTAGGCGTTCCAGAGCACGGTCTCTTTGTTCCTGGCTGCAAGGTCCAGGAGTGCCCAGGCTGCGATCTTCTTCTGCTCGACGATATCGCGGAGTTTCCACCAACCGCCAGGCCAGGGATTGGGGAAGGTGGATTGAGCTTCATAGTCTGGAAACTGCCTGGAACCTCCTCGGAGCTGCTCAGGATGGATAAACAGGGGTGATGCCAGCCGTGCACTGGCTGACTCGGTAAGCATTCCTGCGATGTTGTGGAAGGGAGTGATCCAGTGCCATCCGAAATGGCCCCAACCAGGATACTGGGCGGCGTTGAGGACGCCTGATTTTCCTGCCTCTTCCAGCTTATAGGCGATGTGGGCGCCATACCAACTGATCTCCCTCCAGATGAGAGGATCGGCATAAGGACGGATGGGTTCACAGTAGGGTGGAACATAGAACCGGGCGCCGTAGCTTCCCATTTGGTGATGGTCGATGTATGCTTGAGGGACCCAATCCCTGAACATTATCTTGGCCGCGTACACTGACTCGGCCAGGTTGATATAATCACCGTCCCTGTTGTTATCATGGCCTGCATATTTGTGGTACAGCCAGGGGAGACCAGCGCCCTCAAACTCCGTACCAACTGTCTTGCGATACCAGTCAGTGACCATGATCTGGCCGTCCGGGTTAAAGCTCGGCATCAAAAAGAAGACCACATTGTTCAAAATTCGCTGGGTCTCTTCATCTATGCGGGTTACGAGGTCATAGGTCAGCTCAGGGGTCATCTGAGTGCCCCCGATCTCTGTGGCGTGAAGGCTCATGGACTGGCAGATAACCGCCTTGCCTTCCCTGACGAGTTGCTTAATCTCTTTCTCGGGGATGCCACGCGGGTCGCTGATATTGGCATTAACTTCCCGCAGCCGATCAAGGTTGGCCAGATTCTCTGGAGAGGATATGATGACGAGCAAAAAGGGATGGCCCATGGTGGACGGTCCCATATTAATGACCTTGAGTTTATTGGTTTCTTTTTCCAGAACTTTAAAGTAGTCGACGATTTTATCCCAGCGTGCGATTTTTCTATCGCTGCCTAGCTCGAATCCAAAGAACTCCTGGGGAGACGTGATCTTTTTTTGGGCAATGGTGATCTGGGTTAGAAAAATCAGACCGATTATTACCAGTGCGAGATGGATATGAATAATCCTCAGTAATTTAATGTTTTTTCTCATTTAGGACCTCCTTGATGAAAACAAATAAATACGATTCTAGAGCCTGCTTAAACATAGGGATAAGGTTTATTATCGTATTATTACACTTCATTATTATTTAGATTTGACCGTATATTTCAACAAAAATTTTAAGAGAATATCGCATCCGTTTCTGTGTTTTCTCTTCGTAAGTTGAGTATAAATTATTTAAATACAATAATTTAAATGTGCTGCAAGTGTCGTAACAGGAAATGAAGCCTTATTCAAATATACATCTTCCCTATTGTGTGGTTGAAATCTGATAAATGATGATCTGGCTAAGAATAGCAAGAGCAATATCAAGGAATGTTTAAAAATTTGGCCTTTAGAAGATGTTTGAGAATTTCAGGGGGATTTAGCTAATATGCTTTGATGGAGGCTGACTTTTAGCCGGCCGTTTTCATATTAACCTCTGCTCATGGCATCTAAAAATTCGTTATTAGTCTTTGTTTTTGACATTTTATCCTGAAGTAACTCCATAGCTTCAACCTCGCCGAGCTGACTTAGAACTTTCCTTAATACCCATATTCTGTTGAGATCTTTATCCTTGATAAGGAGTTCTTCTTTTCTTGTTCCTGAGCGGGTAATATCAATAGCTGGGAACAACCTTTTGTCTACAAGCCTTCTATCTAGATTGATCTCCATGTTGCCCGTTCCCTTGAATTCTTCAAATATGACTTCATCCATTCGGCTTCCAGTGTCAACCAGGGCTGTTGCAACTATTGTTAGACTTCCGCCTTCCTCAACTTTTCTTGCTGAACCAAAGAACTTCTTTGGCTTATTTAGCGCGTTTGCATCTATTCCTCCGGAAAGAACCTTCCCTGAAGGGGGAATAATCGCATTATGAGCTCTTGCTAAACGTGTTATACTGTCAAGCAAAATGATCACATCTTTTTTAATTTCCACAAGCCTTTTTGCTTTTTCAAGCACAATATGAGCAACCTGAGCATTTCGTATTGGCGGTTCGTCAAAGGTCGAAGCGACAACTTCTCCGTTAATGCTTCTCTGGAAATCTGTAACCTCTTCAGGACGTTCTGCAATTAGAAGAACAACAAGAGTAATCTCCGGATGATTTTTTTCAATCGATTTGGCAATTGTTTTTAAAAGCGTCGTTTTTCCGGCTCGAGGTGGAGAGACAATCAATCCTCTCTGTCCTTTTCCCAGCGGAGTCAGGAGATCCATCACTCTGGCATTGAGATTTTTTTTGGTACCATCTTCTAACTTGATTTTTTCAAAAGGGTAAAGAGGAGTGAGATTGTCAAACTTCACATTCCTTCTTGCTTCAAGAATCATGTCAGGATGAGCAAAATTAATAGCTTCGATTTTGATAAGGGCGAAATATTTCTCTCCATTTTTAGGTGGACGGACAATTCCTGAAACCGTATCGCCTGTTCGGAGCTGGAATTTTCGAATTTGAGAAGGAGAAACATAGATATCATCATGGCTGGGTAAATAACTGAATTCAGGTGCTCTTAGGAACCCAAATCCGTCGTCGAGACACTCAAGTACTCCCTCTGAGAAAAGCATTCCATTTTTTTTAGCTTGGGCTTCCAAGATTCGGAAAACGAGGTTGTGCTTGTTTGAATCCTCTTTTTCATAATCTGTAAGACCCACTTCTACAGCAATTTTAAATAAATCTGAAACTTTCTTTTCTTCAAGTTCAGCTAAATTGAACTCTGTCATTTTACTTACCTCTCTTGTGATTAATTTTTAGACGGTAATGTTATATTGAATTAATGGAAAAAAATTTAATTCTTCAGTATTAATTAGCTAAGGGTGGCTCTTGAGAGCCTCCCCCTTCCTCTTCACCTTCAGGAAGTTCAGAGGAAGCGGTAATTTTCCTCTTTTTTGGCTTCGGAGGCAATTCTCCGGTTAAGGCTATCTCTAAGACTTCGTCCATGTTCTCTACAAAATGGATTTTAATATCCTCTTTTACGTTTTTTGGTAAATCTTTTAAATCAGGCTTGTTATCGAGAGGAATAATGACTTCTTTTATTCTTTCTCGGTGAGCTGCCAGTAGTTTTTCTTTTATGCCGCCAACAGGAAGGACTCTTCCTCTTAGAGTGATTTCTCCGCTCATTGCCACTTTTTTGCTTACAGGAATTTCCGTGAGGAGAGATATTATGGAAGTAGCGACAGTTATCCCGGCAGAGGGGCCTTCTTTTGGAGTTGCGACTTCTGGAACGTGAATATGAATATCGTAGTTTTTGTGTAGATCTTTAGCAATGTTATAATCAAATATTTTTCCTCTGACATAACTAAAAGCAGCTTGAGCGCTTTCCTGCATGATTTCTCCGAGATGTCCGGTTAGAGTAAAGTTCCCTTTTCCATAAACCTTTGTGACCTCAAACGTTAAAAGCTCTCCTCCAAATTCTGTCCACGCCATTCCTATAGCTACCCCAACCTCATCTTTTTTATCTATCTCTGCTCGTCTAAACCTTGGTATTCCTAGAAATGTTTCCAGATTTTTTGAACTTACTTTTTCTTCGTAAGTTCTTCCTTTGGATACGACTTTTTTCACCACTTTCCGACAGATTGAAGTTATTTCACGTTCTATATTTCTCACTCCAGCTTCTCTCGTGTAATTACGGATGAGATCCATAAAAGCCTTGTCAGTAATTTTGATGTTATGCTTTTTAAGGCCGTGAATTTTCATTTGCTTGGGTAATAAGAAGTGTTTGGCTATCTGGAGCTTCTCATCCTCTGTATAACCGGGAAGTCGGATAATTTCCATCCTGTCAATCAAAGGCCGAGGGACGGGTTCGAGCATGTTTGCCGTCACGATAAACATAACTTGGGAGAGGTCGAAATCAGTATCTATATAATGATCTAAGAAAGTGCCGTTTTGTTCAGGATCCAAGACTTCCATCAACGCAGATGCAGGATCTCCCCTGAAGTCCATGCTCATCTTATCAACTTCATCAAGTAAAAAAACTGGATTCTTTGTTTTAGCTCTTTTGACCATCTGGATAATTCTTCCGGGATAAGCTCCTATGTATGTCCTTCTATGTCCTCGAATTTCAGCCTCGTCTCTGACTCCTCCCAGCGAAAGGCGAACAAATTTCCTTCCTGTTGCTCTGGCGATTGAACGTCCAAGGGAGCTCTTCCCTACTCCAGGAGGGCCAATGAAGCCTAGAATTATACCCTTCGGATTTTTCACAAGTTGGCGAATGGAAAGGTACTCTAATATCCTTTCTTTGACTTTATCTAATCCATAATGGTCTTCATGTAAAATTTTCTCAGCCTCTTTCAGATCTCTTTTCTCTCTTGATCTTTTCGTCCAGGGCAGAGATATGAGCCAGTCCAGGTAATTTCGACAGACTGTGGCTTCAGCTGACATCGGGGGCATTGCCTCCAGCCTGTCTATTTCCTTGGAGGCCTTCTCTTCTGCATCCTTGGGCATTTTGGCCTTGGCGATCTTCTGTCTCAGCTCCTCGATTTCGTTTGGTTGATCTTCCTTTTTATAACCTAATCCAGCAGGAAAAACTTTTTGGCTTGGATCCGAGAAAGGAGTTTTCCGCCGGCTGTATTTTTTTCCATCTGTTTTTAATCTCGAATGAATTTTTAAAATTTCGTTTTCTAAAATAAAATTAAGCCTTCTTATCCTTTCTAAGCTGTTGATAGTCTCCAACAGATTTTGTTTTTCTTCTAAATGAAGATAGAGGTGGGAGGATATAATATCAGCAATCCTATCAGGACTGTTGTCTCTAAAAGCGGGAATGATGGATTCAAAATTTGCATTCTGGCTAAGCTTCAAATAATCTTCGAAAAGTGTCAAAACTCTTTTTAGAAGTTCCTTCGTTTCAGCGCTGTCTCCATCAATTTCTTTTATTTCTTTAGCCAGAACCTGGTAATAGGGCGTAGTGCTTAAGAATTCAATGATTCTTCCTCTTGTCTTTCCCTCAACGATAACCTTGACATTTTTATCGTCCATTTTGATCGCCCTGATAATTTTGGCTAATACGCCTAGAGAATAGATATTGCTCGGGCCTGGATTATCTAAAGACGCATCCATCTGGGCAGACAAAAAAATCATCTTATTTTTTTCCATCGCCGCTTCCAGTGCCTGGATGGATGAGCCGCGACCGATGATGAAAGGAACTAAAGTCGAGGGGAAAACTACGACATCTCTTAAGGGGATCAAGGCAATATTTTTCAAAACTTCAGAGGAGCTGCGGGAATTTTGCATTTAAATACTCCAGTATTTTATTTCAAACTATGAAAATTTAATTCATTCCTTATTTGATTGAGTATCGGGGGATTCAAATCATGAGATACTGATTACTCTATTATAGCGTGTTCAACTAAAAAGTCAACTGTCTTTTTGAAGAGAAGGCTGCTTCTTAGCTCTTCTTTTTTTCCTTCTTTATTCACACTATCTATAACTTGTGCCAGGGGGAGATTATTCGCTTTTGCTATTTCTTTGAACTGTTCGTGCATTTCCTGATCAGATACCTTTAAGTTTTCTTTTTCAGCTATTTTATTTAGGATTAAATGATTTTTGAGGTTTTGCTCTGCTTTTTTCTTTCCTTCACTTTTTAATTGTTCTAGATCTTCTTTTTTTATGTCTTGTTGGGTACGGGAAGAGAGAAGACGTTTCATGATTGCCATGTACTCCTGTTCTAGGAGAACTTCTGGGAGCTCAATACTTAACTTATCAGATATTATTTTTATAATTTCCTCTGCCATATCTTGTTTTGTTGCCTTTTCTTTTGAGGAAATTATTTCCTTTTTTATTTTTTCTTTTAAGTCTTTCAAACTTTCGAATTCTCCAAGCTCTTTTGCAAATTCATCATCAAGCGCAGGAAGCTTTTTCTCTTTTATGGAGATGACTTTTAAATTATATTCGATTTTTTTCCCTGCCAGCTTTTTGTTTTGATGATTTTTATCATATTCGAGGGTGAAATTTTTTTCTTCACCGGGCATTGATCCTATTAATTTCTTGTTCAGCATTTCTTCATTTTCGGCATGACCCGCAAGGATGACCACTTTTTCCTGGGGCAAAAACTTTTTTGTTTTCAAGTCTTTCCCTTTCATTTCGGCTACGACATAATCTTCCTTGTGCACTCCCCTACCCTCCACGGGGATGTACTGGGCGGATCTTAGGCGGAGTTCATCTAAAGATTGGCTTATTTCTTGATCTGTTACAGAAACCTTTTTATTCTTGACCTTGATTTTCTTATATCCAGGAAGGTCAAACTCCGGCCACACTTCAAATTGTGCTTTTAGATGAAGAGGTTGGCCTTCCTTGAAGTGAAGGTCATTAACGACAGGCATTCCTACGGGATTGAGGTTTTGAGTCTTGAGTTCCTCGCTCAAAGCCTTGGGAACAAGAGAATTAATAAGCGATTCTTTTATTTCTGGATAGAACCTCTGTTTAATGATGTCTCTGGGAGCTTTTCCAGGCCTGAAACCTGGAATCTTTGCTCTTGACAAAAACTGGGTCACAATCCTTTCAAATTCCTTCGTAACTTCACCCGCTTCAATATCAAGCTCAATTTCTCTTTTGCATCCGCTTAAGATTTTGAGATTACTTTTCATTTGCCTTTAGTCGGTCAAAAATCTTTCTTATTGAATATAGCAGTAATGGGCAGAGCGGGACTCGAACCCGCACTCCTTTATCAGGAACTAGGTCCTAAACCTAGCGCGTATGCCAATTTCGCCACCTGCCCTTTAAGGTTTCTTCGGATTATAGGTAAAGGTATTAAAAAATGATAGCTCTCAATGCGAATCTATTTGTTTTAGAGAAATAAGATTTATCTTTAAAAATGAAGGATTAATCTGATACATTTTTATAACATATTGATGTGCCTTTTGTCAATTGGCCCGAGGCTCTATGGGATGGAGTTTTCATTTCTTCTATCAGGGACAGGTCCTGTCTTCGAGAAGATAAATTATTCTGTAATTCTACAGTTTTTGGGATTCCTGTAGTTATCTAATATGTTGGTTTAGCTTTTGGGCTAGCCCAGGATTTATAGCTCTCAATTTATTATACAATTCTTTAGCGCTATAATTGTCGTGAAGATTCAAGTAGCAGATGGCCAGATTATAGATTGCATTTCCGTTACTGTAGTCAGGTCGAAGTTCTATGGTTTTCTTTAGAGGTTCGAGAGCGGCATCAAATTTCTTGAGTTGCATATTACAAATGCCGATATAAAACCAGCCGTCAGCTTTATCAGGAGCTAATTCTACAAACTTTTTAAACGCCGCTATAGATTTACTGTATTTATTTTGTATGTAGTAGATGTACCCAATATTAGAATGAGAATATTCGTCGGCCGGATTTATAGCCAAAACTTCGTTGAAAGTCTTTATGGCTTCATTATATTTTTTTTGCTTCTGGTACATCAGACCAAGGTTGTAAATATCTCCTGTGCTGTCGGGTTTCAATTCGATTATGCTTTTTGCAGCTTCAATAGCTTTTTCGTGATTACCTGCCTTATCGTGCATAAAGAGAATGGTTTTATAATATTTATCCGCTTCTTCAGGGCTTAGCTGGGCGAGCAGTTTATATGTTTCCTCTGCTTTTTCATATTGATTTGCTTGGTCATATGCCTGGGCTAAATAATAATTTGTCTTTATATCCTGAGGTTTCTCTTTTGCGGCTTCATTCAAGGCCGTGATGGCTTCTTCAAGCTGTTTAAGCTCTATTCTGCATATACCAAGGCGATAATACCCTTCCCAGGGATCTTCAGGTTTTAGATTGAGATAGTTTTCATAGGCTTCTACAGCCTTGGCAAGTTCCTTAAGCTCTTTATAGGCATTTCCTGTATAAAAATAAGCATCTTTATAGTCAGGGTTGAGTTCAACTGACTTTTGTAGTGGAGCGATAGAATCGCGATATTTCCCTAGCCTTAGATAGACAATTCCTAATTGATAGTAAGCATCATCCCTGTTGTTATCTAATTCAATAATTTTCTGGTAGGCTGATGCTGCCTTTTGATAATTTCTTTGCCTGTTGTAGACAGATGCTAGAAGAGAGATGGGTTCAATATTCATAGGACTTAACTTGACAGCTTTTTCCAGATAATTTTGAGCTCTCCCCGTCTCATCGAGCAAGGAAGCGACTTTTCCGGCAAGAAAGGCCCCTTCAAAAGTTGTCAGGTAATCCTCATGTTGATAATCTTTGAATTTGACTAGGCTTTTTTTCTGAACCGTTTTCATCAAGTTAGAAGGGAGGATAAATTTCAACCTCCTTTCTAGAAAAACGATCATGCCCAGTACTTTCCCGTTTACATCTATCAGTGGCGCTCCGTTAAAACTCTGGGGGATAGAGAGAGAAGTTTCTACGAATCTTTTTGTAGGTTCAAACTCAAGGATATTTCTGACTGTTCCCTCTGAGGCTCCTATCTCTCCTGATTCATCACCTCCGACCGCATAAACTTTTTTTCCCATGTCCAGTTCGTCTGAATTCCCCATACTGAGAGCAGGAGTCTTGCCTTTGATCTTTAATAGAGCTAAATTCAAGTTTTTATCAACTGCCAAAATTCCTTCAATTTTTACTTTCTTCCCTTTAAAGTTTTTTCCTGCCATAGATTTAGCTTGACTGATCAGCAGATAACTAGTTGCCATAACTCCCTGCTCTACTACGAATCCTGAGCCTTCTGCGACGGTTTCTTTTTCATCCCCGAGGACTGTGAGATAAACTACTCCTGTTTGATTTTTTTCAAGTATTTCTTGGGCTTGTTCAGTTTGAGAAAAGATAAGAGCAGACGGAAAAAAGATTAAAATAAATAAAATTAGCCATCTTATTTTATTTCCCCTCACTATGACCTCCTTGTTGAAATCATGAGCTTTTTTATATGAAAGTAAAAAGTCAAAGATAAATTTACACGTTGAGGAATATTCTGTCAAATCTTATCTGTAGAATGGAAGCATTTCTAAATCCGTGATTGGAGAAGGTTTTGGGAAATAGCCTGGCTCCCTTCAGATTTTTA
>CAYTBG010000025.1:0-29255 GCA_964435925.1 uncultured Eubacteriales bacterium
GGGGCTTGATTATTCCTGTATGGATTTGGTTCTTCTGTTGATTTTGACTCTTCTTGTGTAGCGGCTTGATTTATCAGAACTCGATTCTTCTTACTGAATGAAAGAAATACAATTTAAGCATATAACAACAATTCTTATTTTCTAATGAACATCGAGCCCAACAGGCGATCCACGTTTTCATTCTCCAGTTTGAAATCCCGTATCTTCCCGTCATCATACCGGTGGAATATCAAAAAACCATTATCATACCCGAAGACGTCTTTTTTCAGCGGCAAAAATGAAACATTCTTATCTCCGAGGAATTCGTCCGTAAAAAGGCAGCCGTCTTTGGTAGAAAACCGATATGTCTTCTGAAGCTCCACTGAGAAGTACCTTCCTTCGTACTCAGAAAGGTCAAATTCCACAGGAAATGCTATCTTTTTCGCCTCATCCTGTAGTCTATCTCTTCTATAGAGTGCGATTTTATATCCAATTCCCGCGGGCGTTTTAATGAAGCGGTACTGGAGTCCGCGTATACCATTAACATCGAAAACACCCTGCTCTCGATGTCTCAACTCCCGAGGCATTACAGCTTCGCCCAGATACCCAGTTTGTTCCGATAAAACGCGGCGGAAAACCTTGTTGTCTTCAAGGATGATGCAGATAATGGCGCCGCTTCCTAATTCATAAAAGCCTGCGTAGCTGCTCGATTCTTTCGGATCCAAAGGGACAGTGACGCCCAGATCCTTCCCTTCAGCTCTACGTCGCGGGCCCAGGTCTATACCCATCTCTTCGACCAAGAAATCACCTACATCTTCAAAGATATCATACAGCGATGTCCGATCTGTCTGGATATTACTCAGGGCAATCATGCATGCGTCCTTCTCGATAATCCTGTCCATGAGAGCCCGAAATCCGTATGAAGAACCTCCGGCGCGAATGAACGTCATTTTGTCTTTTCCGTTATTATAAGGGATAGACATAACGATTCCAGCCAGAGAAAAATTGGGGGAATGCGGTTCAAGAAGCATTTTTTTATTTTTTTCCGACAGAATATTATCTCCCTCGAAATCCAATATTTTCTGAAAACTGTACAGATCTTTTACGGTGCTTAGAATGTTGCCAGCGGCGAGGCGTGTCGATTCTTCCTCCATTCCAGCGAGAGCATACCCTTCCAGGCCCTGCTGATAACCAGTTGCCATATTCTTATGGATTGTCCTGTTGTTGTGCACATGGGTATTTTTCATGCCAAGAGGACCAAAAATATTTTCCTCTAGCAATTCAGCATAGGATTTCTCCGATACGGTCTCCAGGATAACGCCCAACACATAATATCCAGGGCTAGTATAGGTTAACCGTTCACCAGGCTTGTGTAGAAGTTCGATATCCCAGAAATGCTTCATAAACTCTATAGGCGTGTGAAAGTACTTATCATGCACCTCAAAATACCGGGGGATGCCGATGAAATGGTGGGGTATACCCGATTTGTGTTCCAGCAGATGACGGACTGTGATTCTGGAGCCGTTTTTCTTCGGAAAATAAGGGAGATAGGTGTCGATTGTAGCGTCAAGATTGAGAAGCCCTTTCTCAGCCATCTGTAGCGCCAGAACGGCTGTGAATAATTTTGTTATGGACCCGATGAGATATTTTGTATCGGGTTCGTTCTGAATACCATAGCTCCTGTTGGCAAGACCGTACCCTTTGTGGACAAGAATCTTGTCCCCTACCCCTATCAGGATCGTTCCGTTGAATGTAGCGGGGAGGGAGTCGATAAATTGGTCGACTTTTTCTTCCAGAGACACTTTTTGTTCGGCGCCCCGCATATAGTTTAGAGGAACCCCATATAAACTCAACCCACAATTGATAAACATCAGCACGACCGAAAAAACTACCACATAAAGACGATATCTTCTCATCATTTCTTCTCCTTTCTGCATTATAGTCTCCATTATAGAAAACGTTATTTAAAAGGAAAAGGTTACTCTAAATGAGGAAAAATGCGATTATTACTAAAACGTCCAGAATCGAACAGTCGTTGTTTCAGAAATGAACAAACCTTCCATACGGTGAACCACCATTCCCCCGGCTCCCCATGGAGCCTTCATTTGGCATGAAATATGCATACATATATTGCGAATGTATCTTCGAGTATGAGGCACAAAATGATATCAAAAACATTGATGGCTGCATCAACCAGGCCCATAATTCTGGCGATTCTCTCCAGAGGAGAGGATTACGGCTACAGCATAATCCAGAAAGTTAAAGACATTTCAGGAGGGCATCTTAAATGGACGGACGGGATGCTTTATCCGGTCTTACAGAGAATGGAAATGGACGACCTGATCACTTCTAAATGGAAACTCTCCGGAGAAAGCCGGCCCCGACGCTACTATACCATCACCGAGAAGGGCCGTAAGGAACTGGCATCAGAACTTGTAAGCTGGCGGAATGTCTGGCAGGCATTAGTCCGGTTTACAAAGCCGATTCAGGCCAAGGATTAAAACCAGCGGGAGGAATGATGTTCGATCTGGAAAAAGAAATCAGAAAATGGAAAAAAAGCTTACAAAAACATGAAGTGTTCGAGGATCCCCCGCCGCGGCTGGGCCGAGATGATCCGCAGGGTCTATGAAGTGGACCCATTGATCTGCCCTCAATGCGGCGGAGAGATGAAAGTGATCTCCTTTATCGAAGACCATGAAGTTATCGATAGGATCATCAGCCATCTCAAGCTCACCTTTCATGCCGAACGCCCTCCTCCACCACAAGTTGTCCAACAGGAACTGTTTATAGCAGCCGAAGGGAGAGAGGAATATTTCTAAGGAGCTTCCTAGCTGCTCTCTGTCGATTTGAGAGAAGGAGTCTATCTTATAGCTAATTGTTTTGTTGTTTTCGGCGCTTTGTCTCTATTTTGTGGTTATTGACCTCGTTGTTTTTCCTGTGATGAGCTCATTCCAGAACGTTAGCGGATGAAAATTGTGAAGTTTTTACGCAACAGAGAAAACGAATTTCCTATATTTCAGGTTTCCTCCCCCTCACAATCTGAACACTCGCCCACTCCGCCGCATGTTGTCGGTCGGGTATCGTCTTCAGTGCAGCCGCTGGTGATGAAGATCGGAGAGGAGATGGCCCGCCATCCGTTTTCTCCTGATTGATACACCCTGACATAAAAATAATCCCCCTGACTGCCGGTTGCTGTAGTGCTCACATTGGGGTTTGTGGTACCGGGCGTCCATGTTTTGATGACGATCCCGTTCTTCAGCAGTTCTATGCTTGAAAAGTTCTCGCTGTCTCCATCAGATGCTTCAATTTGAATGTTCAGGGAACCGGCGCCTATCTTTGAGCCCATTTCGGCCCCATTGCATTTGAAAGACAATGCCAGATTCTGATCCCGGGAGGAATAGAACCTGCGTACCTGCATGGCAGCATAGATGGACACACGGGTCTTCTTGGGTGCCAGGACGGCCATGCGCCACTCATTCATCGTACCCCAGTCTGTTCCGTGATTATCCTGGCTGCCCGTTGCACCAATATACCAGCCCCGGACAATGGCTTCGTCATAATACGGCAGGCCTCCATCATTGCTGTAATAGCCGTCATTAGAATAATAGTCGTCGGATCTGTTCCAGAGTTCCATACCGACGATTTTGTCGCTGTAATTGAATTTAAATCCGTCGAATGTGGTATTGTATTGACCAGGATGATTGAAGAACGCGACTGCATCCCTCGTGCTGAGCCAGTCTACGAACTCATTAAGGTCGTTCGTCGGCTCTTCGTCCGCTTCACAGTGATCCGGCGAATTGATCACCGTAATATGTCCCTTTCCGAGTAATGTCGGTGGGCCTCCCCAACTCGTATCATCGCTGGTCCATTCAAAACCCCAGAACGTGACATAGGTTCCGTCCTGGTTATAACTGTTGGCTATACTCTTCATGCTCTGGTATTCCGCATCTGTCAGACCGTCATCGCTTCCGTAGGGATAGGAGCAATGATCAGCAAGTGAGAAGAAGTCGAGCTGGGCATTGTCGCGTGCATACTCGTAGGCATCATCAGCATTGCCGCTGCCATCCGATAACGTCGAGTGACTATGGAGCTGTCCATAGTACACATTGTACCCTCCAATACTGGGCGAATCAGCCTCAACGGTGCTATTAGTCCCAACCGCACACATCAAAATAGAAATGAGAATCAATGTTGCTTTGTAAAATGTTCTTTTCATCTTCCGCTCCTTTCTACGCAATGCTTCAGGTTTAATTCTCAGCTATTTGTAAAAACATGGTGTATTCCTTCAGTATAGTAAAACAGTTAACCAGGTTATCTTTAAAGAATAAAACACTATAGGAATTTTCTTTTTGTGCTTACGGCAAATCTCTCACAATTTTCCTCAATTTCCACGCACTGACATCCTTGAATAAACATATCACGAAAAAAAAGACGAGGTCAAGGATAAAACAAAGAAACGAAACGACAAAAAAAGCAAAAAAGTAAGCTTCAAAATAGACTCCTCCTCTCTAATCGGCAAAAAGGAGTCAAGAATGCTCTCAGAAATACTCGCCCCACTCCTCAAGCCTCTTGGCCTGACAGGATGGGCAAAATCCCCGGACTTTGCATGAGAAGGTCAACAATCTTTCCGTTCCACAGTCAGGACACCGAATTCTCGCAAAGCCACACTTCGGATTGCCGCAGTCCAGACATCGTTGCGAGGAGCGAAGCGACGTGGCAATCTCATTCTGTCCAACGCTATGCACAATGAGATCACCACGGCCTTGCAGGCCTCGTGATGACATACTGTCACCTCCTGGATAACCGGACGAAGATAGCCATACTCTCTCTCAAAGCGGTTCTCATACTCCAGGAGAAATCTCTCGAAGTAATGAAAAAACACTCGGTAGAAAACAGTCCGTTCTGGATGACGCTGACGATATATCCCTGCCATTGAAGCAGAGATGATTCCGAAAACATGCCAAATTCCTGATTAAGCCGGAAGATGCTCATTTCCCATGGAAAAGATAGAGATCAAGTTATGTCTTGAATGGAAAGAGGTAAACAGCTGTTTACTTTTATGAAGTTGACAAGTCAACTCTTGTTAACCAAGCGAACAGCTCATATGGTTTACAGAAAATGAAAGGAGTACTAAGGGGTTCGATCATATCACTGCTTTCGACCTCCAGTACAGCGGAAACGTAGCCATCAGCAGAAGGGGTAAAGGCAACTTCGACCTCGACAGTGCCGTCGGGAGCTAACACAATCGCAACGGCTAGAGGACTCGGCAGGAAGAAGTCCCCGCTACTGCCCGCCTGGAATTCGACACGATAAACAGTGACATCCGGCTCTATTATGGATAATATTGCTCTTTCTAGAATGAGAAGGAGATTCTTTTGAAACCTCTTGAAATTTTGATGATTTATTTAAGTTTATTTCCGTAGTTTTAGACGAGCCCATATTCTCTATTCTTCTTCTTGCCTTTGTTAAACATCGAAAAGAACAGTTATCTTGATAGGAGTTTTCCCCATTTCACTTTACTGAGCTAACCGCATCACTCTTCTGCCTCAGTCCCCTTCCCCTTTATAAACAGGAAAGAAGGCACGCTTTTATCAGCCACAACCAGCTCACCCACATAATCTTCTGCAGGCGGAAAAACATGGGACACTTTAGGAACAACTAAGGTAACCGTTAAATCAGCTCTCACACAGGGACCGATGATTTGAAAGGTATCTGAGGAAAGACCGGAAGGAATATCCACGGCTATTTTATATGCATTTGATTTGTTAATATCCTTGATAACAGCAGCGTAAAATCCCTGCGCAGGCTTAACAAGGCCGGTTCCAAAGATAGCATCAACAAGCACAGACGAATGAGAAATCTTTTCTTTCTGGACTTTCCAATCCTTCAGAGAGCAGACCTCTTTAATCTTTATCCCTATTTTCTCGGCCTTTTTAAAATTTACGGCGGCGTCTCCCCTCACTTCCCCCTTTGAAGTTAGAAGCAGGACATGTCGGGCGGCTCCGCCGTTATGGAGAAGGCGCGCTACAACAAAACCATCGCCGCCGTTGTTTCCTTTGCCGGCCACGATGACGATTTTCTCTTTGCTCAATTCTGGAAACTTTTCTCGGAGCTTTTTGAAGATTTGCCTGCCAGCATTTTCCATTAAAATGGTGCCCAGTATTCCGATTTCCTCGATAGCTGTCCGGTCAATTTCTTCCATCTGCGTCGATGTTAGGACTTTCATGGGCACTCCTTTGATCGTGCTTTTTAAAGATTTATCCTTATTTACAGCGAATTTTACCATACGGGATTACATCGACATAGATGAACCTGTGTTTATAGCCCGCTGCGATAAATTCTTTTTCGTACGTGTTGTAAAGCTCTTCCACAGACATTTCCTTTGCCAATTCATACTCTTTCTCAGGAATTCTCTCCTTTATTATTTTTAGGAAAGACTGTTTCATGATTCTTTCGTCACTCTTATCCTCTTTCGTCCTGATCGAGACTCCACTCCCTTCTTTTATAGCCTGGGAAACTTGAGCAATTATACCGGGTTCTCCGGTTGCCTTTCCCTTTATTTCAAAAAAAACCAGATAGATCAGCAGGGAAAGCACTGCGATCACTGTCGCATCAAAAAAAAAAGCCAGACCTCTCCGGATAAAACCGGCCTGATCCGGACGGGCTTTATGTCTTGGAAATATGCGCCGTATCATTTTTTGAGAATTTCCTGCTCAAAAAAGTATATTGAAACTCAAAGTATCAAATCAAATGTCTGGGGGGAGAATTTCTAAGAGCCTCCTTTGCAGCTTTTTGCTGATTCAAGGGTGGAGTCTAACTTATTTTAACCAGGCCAGGAAGCCAGCTGATTTTCTTGTCCTGACTCCTCCTTTTCCGACGACCCAGTTAATAAAGCCCTTCATTCCTCCGGAATATTGGGTGAAGGTGATTATTGCTCCTATCATGGCGCTGAAGAGGACAACCCTTGTGTTATCCTCGTCTTTAAAAACCGCGATGAGGGCACCGAGTGTTTGAATGAGGCCTGAGACTGGATTCCAGGAGTGAATTATTGTCCAACCCAGCCAGATGCCAAGAACTAGAGAGATATAGACGTGTTTTGTTTTAATCGCAAGGAAAATAGCAAGAAGAGGAAGGAGGATGGATAGCCAGCCGTATGTCTCCATGACAGATTAGTATTAATAGAGACATATAACATCGAGAAAATGAGATGTCAAATTGCAGTGATGTTCTGTTGCCGGATTTGATTTTTGTAGGGATTTGATTCATCAAACCCGCACTTTATGTTGCTAATATAATTTTATTTTATAATTTATTGGCGACGCTTCCTATTAGTATTAAATCTAGTTGAATTATTGATTTAATATTTTTTTCAATCCCTCTATTGATCTTACTGGAGGCGGACTAGAAATAAGAACTGCTTTTACTGATCTATCACTTGAGTTTTTAATGCCAATAGATTCATTTTGTCCTACAAATATTGCTGTCCCGCTCATAATGGTAGTACTTTTATTTTCAGAAGTTACTTCAAATTCTCCTTCCAAACAATACAATACTCCTTCTCCAGAATGCCCATGTGGAGGGATATCAAAATTTGGTGGTATTTCAAGATGAAAAAGGCATAGATTTTCACCAAATATTAACGGTGTCATAATACCTTCAGATGTTTCTAATTTTTCAGCAGCATTTATACTTTTTACTTCCATTTTTTATGCCTCCTTTTTAGCAAGTATAATTACTGACGGGTCTGGTGGAGTTGAAATATCGATTATCTCTGTTATCAGTAAATTATGCTCTTTAAATAGTTCTGTATACTCACTTGCTGTATAAACATAATGAGGATGTTCAAGAAGGGAAAGCCAAAGATCCCAAAATACTGCAGTGGGTTTTTCTGTTCTATCTTCATTTACAACCCAGTGTTTTGATATTAGGAATCCATTATCATTCAGAGAATGGTATAATTTTTCAAGTAGATTCTGAAGAATTTCTTTTGGCTGATAAAATGTATCTGAGGCAAATATAATATCGTATTTACCGCCCAAATCATCTTTCATAAAATCACCAGCCTGCGTATTAATACGGTCATGAATGCCATACTGTTCAATAAAATCTTTAGCCACTTCAACAACTGGTGGAAGGTCAAAAACGGTAACTTTTAAATCAGGATTTTGTTGCGCAAATCCTATTGCATAAAGACCATGTCCACCTCCGATATCAAGAAGGGTTTTAGCATTATTAAATACACCGAGTACTAAAACAGTCTTTATGGTTTTTTGTAGTGGTCCGCGAATTCCTCCCTCTGCCATTGCCAATATAAAACTTTTATCAAATACTCTGTTTCGCTGTCCATTTGGTCGTTTAGGCGTATTTTCTCCTTTCAATGCTTTATCTAAGTTTGACCAGATATTATTACCTTGAGCTATAAGATTAAGAAGATTCCCCTGATAAAAAGGGCTGTCTTTTACAAGATAAGTCTGTGCTATTTCAGTGTTTATATACTTTTTGTGTTTCTTAGAAATAAGTTGTAGACTAGCCAAAACATTTAAGAGTTTTTCTATGATAATAGGATTCGCTTGTATTTCTTCTGTGATTTCAATTGCAGTTTTTTCTTCTTTTAAGCGGTCAAATAAGCAAAATTTCATACCAGTCAATAATGCCTGGCTTATCTGAAATCCTCTGGCTACTTCATCAATTAAATTCGAATCGATTTTCGGTTCCTCAATCTTTTTCATCTTTGCCTCCTTTTGCATACATTATTTATAATCATGTTACTATAAAATAAAAAAAATTTAGTGAGCTTCTGCTATACTTAACGAACCATGCTTTACGCCTTTAGCTGATTGTAATTTATCTGCAAGTTCCTGCATTTGTTTATATGTGCCTTTAACTACTATAATTTCCATGCAGTTATAATGGTCCAAATGTATATGCTGATTACAGATTACTAAGTTATGAAAATCATGCTGTATGTCTGTCAACTTGCTTACAAGCTCCCTTTTGTGATGATCATATACCAGGATAATGGCTCCTGTTCCCTTTCTACCAGTTCTAATAGATTCTCTTTTAAGTGTTTCCCTGAAAATATCTTCAATTGCTTTTGACCTTGTTGGATATCCCTTTTTATTTATAAAGGTATCAAATTCTTTTAGTAAATCCTCTGATATAGATACACCAAATCTTTTAATTTTAGACATTTTACAACTCTTAATGTGTTACGTTTTTTATAATTATATTACTTATCTTGCTATTGTCGAAGATTTTTCTTATTTAAATTTTTCGGTTCATCTCCCATTTAGTTGGTAATTTTGAGCATATCTTATCGGATAATACATTGATATTAAAGAAGTTAACCAATATTCCCCATATCAACTTCACAAAAGAGAATATTGGGCATCATATTGATTTAAAATCCATTCTTAATCATGTTTTTTTCATAATACAACATTTTATCAGTATATTGGAATCAAAATATCACAATTTTCTTCGATCTTTACAATTTTCTTCCACAAATCCGAGAATTAGACATATCTGTCCATTGATTCCTAATTTGGGAATGCCGTGTTAAACAGAACGACATCGTAATCGATTGATCCGAGATAGTATTTCAGCAAATATCTCCTTATATATAGGAAATTCATTTTTGGCCTTGGCACGAATCCCTCACAATTTTCCTCATTTCCCACCCTCTGACATCTTGAAATGAGAGTATCACACAAGAAACGACCAGGTCAAAGACTTAAGGGGATGGAAGTTGATGCGGTCTCCGAAGGTCTGGATCACGGCCACCATTCCCGGCATGAGCTCAAGGCCTAGAGATGATTCCGAAAACATGCCAAATTCCTGATTAAGCCGGAAGATGCTCATTTCCCATGGAAAAGATAGAGATCAAGTTATGTCTTGAATGGAAAGAGGTAAACAGCTGTTTACTTTTATGAAGTTGACAAGTCAACTCTTGTTAACCAAGCGAACAGCTCATATGGTTTACAGAAAATGAAAGGAGTACTAAGGGGTTCGATCATATCACTGCTTCAATGACGAATTCTATTTTTCATTCCGGCTCTGAGTTTATAGTGAACATTTGTTGACGCGACGATCCTTCCGACGTCAACTTCTGTTGATATTTCTCCAAAGAGCGCCTGGATCAAAGATGGCCTTTTATATGGGGTGTATGTCCGCAAGCCTCCATCCTGGCACGATTTTTGATCATCTCTGCTTCCATGGCCGGGATATATCGCCAGCGTCATCCGGAGCGCACTGTGTTCTACCGGGTGTTGTTTCATCACTTTGAGGAGTTTGTCGCTGAGTATGAGAATCGCTTCGAGAGAGAGTACGACTATTTTCGTCCAGTCATTCAAGAAGTTGTTGAGAAATACCTCGACTGTGGCAATCCGAAGTGTGGCTTTGCGCGGATTCGATCTCCTGACTGTGGAACGGAAAGATTGTTGAGCTTCTCATGCAAAGTTCGCGGATTCTGCCCCTCCTGCCACGCCAAGAGGCTTGAGGAGTGGGGTGAGTGGCAAAGAGCTAATCTCTGAGACCCTGGTGGAGAAGATCGCAGGCTGGCGCCACTCGGGCTTTCCTGTCCACAGCAAGGTCAAAGCCGGGCCAAGAGATACTCTTTCGGCCACCACAGCCTAAAACCAATTTCTTATATTACATCGATAGGATCATCCGCCATCTCAAGTTGACCTTTGAGGGAGAACGGCCACCTCCGCCTCAGCTTCTCCATCAGGAACTCATGAGGGCAGCAGAAGAGAGGGGGGAATATTTCTGAGGGCCTCGGTGGTTGTTTTTTAATGATTCGAGGGTGAAGTTTACCTTAAAGCTATTGTTTGATAGCTATCGGTGATTTTTTTCTCTTTTTAAGTCCCTGACCTGGTCTTTTCTTGTGTGATCCTCTCATTTCAGGATGTCAGCGGGTGAGAAATACGGAAAACTGTGATGGATTCGTACCCAGGCCAAAAACATATTTCCTGTATAATTCCCTGATACACTTGAAGCAGATTTAGCTCCTCTCTTAAAAATAATCGGAGGTGCGGTTTTTTTAAGTATTACAATATTCGAAGCACAGCCTGGTGTTATGATAGCGAAGTTGCAAAGTTTTCCCCTTTTTGTGTAATATATCTCTGTAACCACAATGAAGTCCGATACGGAAAAAGAGAATAGACCATTTCCTGATAATCCTTTAAATATGGGTAAAGTTTACCTGTGAGAAAGATTTATTCTTTTCCTCTTCTTATGAGTTGTTTGATCCTGGGAGTTTTCTCTGCTGCATTGCTGGGGAATCCCATCCCGGAAGCTGAAAACAAACTCAACATCCTTCTCATTACGATAGATACGCTCAGGGCAGATAGGTTGAGCTGTTATGGTAGCCAGCTCCCCAAAACTCCGCATATCGATGACCTTGCGGAGAGAGGTGTGCTTTTTTCCAGAGCCTTTGCCAACACCTCCACCACACTACCCTCTCATGTGAATATACTCCTTGGGGCAACTCCTAACTATCATGGCGTTCATGAAAATTTAAATTTCATCGTAAGTGAAGAATTATTAACCTTAGCCGAGCACCTCAAGAATAATGGTTATGCAACCGGGGCGTTCGTGGGCGCTTACCCTCTCGACTCAAGGTTCGGGCTATCCCAGGGTTTCGACATTTACGACGATAATTACAGCCGCACTCACGCTGATGATTTTACAGCTTTAGAGAGAAGTGCTGAAGCTGTGATCAAGGGCGCCCTGGAATGGTTGGAAAGTCGAAAATCCCCTTGGTTTCTCTGGGTCCATTGTTGGGATCCGCATACCCCGTACGAACCGCCTGAGCCTTTCAAGACTCAATACAAAGAGTATCTGTATGAAGGGGAGGTTGCATACGTCGATTTGGCCTTGGGAAAGCTCTTTGACCACCTGGAAGAGAACAGCCTGTTCGATTCGACTCTCATCATCTTCACTGGAGACCATGGTGAATCGTTGGGTGAGCATGGTGAGAAGACTCATGGTTTTTTCGCCTACAACTCTTCCACCTGGATCCCTCTCATCATTTCCCATCCCACAACAGTCCCGGGTCGTGTTGAGCATTACGTCAGTCATATTGACATATTCCCTACAGTATGTGATGTGCTGGGAATCGAGAAGCCATCTTTCCTGCAAGGGATCTCTCTCCTCTCTGCCATGAAAGGAAGGAAGCTCCCCGGAAGGCCTATCTATTTCGAGTCTTTGTATCCCTACTACAGCCATGGATGGGCACCCCTGAAGGGTTTTATTCTCGAGAAGAAAAAATTCATTGACTCTCCCATTCCTGAATTGTATGACCTGGACCAAGATTTTGATGAGCTTAACAACCTGGTCGAACAAAAAAAAATAGTCGAGCTCACCTCACAGCTCAAGAAAATCATTGATGAACTGACACCATCCCAGAAAATTGATGCTGTGCAAAAAGTCGACCGGGAAACCAGGGAAAAGCTGGCCAGCTTGGGCTATGTCTCGAGCGTTCAAGTTTCGCCAAAAAAGAATTTTGGCATTCAAGATGATGTAAAGATTATCCTTCCCTACATAAATAAGGTAGAGGAAGCTTGGGAGCTGTATGAAGAGGGAAAACAAGAGGCGGGAATCAAGATTTTGAAAGAAATCATACAGGAGAGAAAAAATATAGATTTGCCGTATAAAATCCTTGCTTCTATCTATCAAGAGAAAGGAAATACAAAGGAGGCTATTGTTATCCTGGAGCGAGGACTCAAGGCTCTCCCCTCAAACTATGAAATATTTATCGAATACATGAAGCTGCTCATATCTGATCAACAGTATGACAAAGTCATCAGCAGTTTTAAAAAAACGAGTATTAGAGAAGCAGAGTATGATCCTTCAATTTGGAACAATCTGGGATTTGCCTATGACAAGAAAGGCAATTTTGAGGAGGCGATCAAAGCTTACAAGATGGGTCTTTCCCTTGATGATAAGTTACCTGGGCTTAACAACAACCTTGCCAATGCCTACCATTCCTATGGTCTACAATCAAGAGATTCCTCCATTTTTTCTAGATGCTTCGAATACTACAAAAGGGCTATAGAACTCGATCCCGAATATGCAGCTCCCTACTATGGCTTAGGTCATGCCTACAAGCACGCAAGAAATCTGGAAGGAGCTATCTACTGCTGGGAAAAAGCTCTTGAAGTCGATCCAGATTTCAGGAAGGCTCTTTTTGCTCTTGCCACATTCTATCTAAACGCTGGGGATAAAGTTAAGGCATTTGATATACTCAGTGATTATAAAAAACAGTACTATCATCTCATGCCTCCTGCTGAAAGAGAAAGATTAGATGCCCTCCTTAAAAAATCCCAGAAATAGCTTTTATTTGTTTATTTGGTTTATTTGGTTTATTTGGTTTATTTGGGGTCGGACAAATATTTTATTTGGGGTCGGACCGAGTTATCTCATTTATAATCAAGACGATATGTGGTAATTTGTACTAAAATACTGGCTTGAATGAGCATTTTTGGGGTCAAAAAGCGTCTTCAAATAGAGACGCAATTATGGCTCGAGCAAACCGCTATTTCATCCCAGGATACATCTGGCACTTGACTCATCGCTGCCACAAAAGAGAATTCCTGCTCAAGTTCAATAAAGACAAAAAGAATTGGATGAGCTGGCTGTTTGAAGCCAAGAAGCGTTATGGCCTCTCGATTCTGAACTATGTAGTGACCTCAAATCATGTTCATCTTCTTGTGTTGTGCGAAAAAGATCAGAATGTTATCTCTAAATCTATGCAGTTAATAGCTGGACGGACTGCCCAAGAATACAACCTGATCAACGTCAAGCATTTTTTCTCATCATTCGGTATAATGGTTACATTGATGCTCTGAACATCACTGAGTTTTTTCTGGATGTATTGGGCGGTTTTCAACTGTTTTTCATAGAGCGAGTCACCTTCATTAATAAAAATTTCCAAAGCAACAACGAGTCCCACAATCTGTTCCTTACTAATTTTGTGTCCCCGTCCCCAACCATGATGAGGAAATGTATGGTCTCGAACCGCTTTAACAATCTCAGCTCCTTTTCCTTTGCCCAACATCAATCCGGTATTGTTGGGGGCTTGAATCGCCTTTCCTCCGCTGAAACAGACGATATCGGCCCCCATATCGATAAACTTGTGAAGATTCTCGACAGGAGGAAGTTCCGAAGCAGCATCCACAACGACTGGAACGTCATACTTTTTCCCGAAATCCACAACCTCTTCAAAAGGCAAATATCCCCTGGGTACGTTGTTGTAGGAGAATGTATACGAAAGACAGCAGGTTCGGTCGGTAATTGCAGCCTCTAACTCTCTTTTGCAGGACTTGAGGGTTCCGGCGATTCCATATTCAACGGTCCTTGCACCGGCGGCCGTCCACTGAGTTGTGTATGCAATATAGTGTCCCCTGTGGAGCACGACCTCGTTTCTCATATTTTCCGTGTATGGGCGACTCATCCACTTTCCGAGATCGTTTCCTGCCATACATCCAGCTACTGCCAGCTCAATTGCTGCACCTGCCCCTGTAGTGATATGGGCTTCTTCGGTTTTGCAGAGCGCGGCAACTCTTTCATCTGCTTTGGCATAGAGTTCGTGCATGTCTACAAAGTTCTTTTCCACTTCACCCATCGCGTCCAGAACACGGTCATCAATCCAGTTACCTCCGACTGTAGTGGACCAGTTTTTCGCATTGATCCAGGATCTGACTCCCAGTTCGTTTAATATTTTACTTTTATAAGGATATTCCATTCGCACAACCTCTTTTTCATTTTTTGAATATTCTATTCCAATTTACAGGTTTTCATAATTTGGAGCAGCCATCTGCGCGAATGCTTCTATGAGATTAAGTTGGGCGCATTCTGTTTCTAAGTCAGTGCCCAGGTTTTGCCATTTGACTGGTGACCATGCTTCACGTATTTATGCTTTTGTATAAAGATCATCATAAAAGGAATATAATTTATTTTAAGTTTAAATATTTTTCGTACTCATTTTTAAGTTGTTGATACCTTATATATGCATCTGCTCCTGGTTTTTGAGGACTTTCTGAAATCATATTATACAAATATGCCGTATGTTCAGATAATTTTGGCTGATCGTAACGTTGCGGGCCTTTCTTGAGCATCTCCAGTTTCAGATTAAGCCTGACTTTTTCATTCTCATTTTTGGTTTTTTTAATTTTTTCCTCCAGGGTCCTTATTTCTCGATTTATATCTATCAGTAAATGTGCAACTTTTAATCCAAGGTCTTCCTGTTCCTTTAAATCTGCAATAAGGGTTCCTGTTTTGATGCTGCAAATAAAGCAAATTTTCGACATTTCATCCAGCGGTTCACTCCCGTTCACCTCCTTTACTCACACCTGACCTCAATCGTGCGAGGCCTTTTCCCTGACGCTCACCACACATGCTCTTAACATATGCAGCTCAGGGCAGTTTGATGACTGCTCCTGCAAGCCGTCACCGGAGGGCCTACCTCCATCTGCCATACAGCTTGTTCATGGCACACCATAGGAAATTGGTTTTTGGGACTGCATTGAGTTCGGCTCATTTTTGTTCAATTCCCACCTTTTGACTTGCTCTGTAGAAAAATATAGAGATTTCTCTTTTTTTGTTGGAGTGATTTTTCTCCAATGGTTTCTTGGGTTTCTAGTTGCCTCAATTTTCTTCGAAAGAACGAGATAAGAAAAGCTGGAAAATTAAGATAAAAGCGGGTGGATCATGTATTTTCTGATCCTATCGGCTTCTTGCCTACTGCTGGCTCTGGCTTGACTATGGAAGGTTAAAGCAGGTAGGTAGACAACAATGACAACGGGACAACATCAAGAGTTCGAAAAATTGGGTGAAGCATATGCGATTGAGAAAACTGGAATTGATTTGAAAGAGGAAAGCATTCCTAAAATTCTGAATTTAATTTCAACTTACCTTGAAAGGTATGCGTATATTTAATAAACTATTTTTTTAATAAGAAAATGGTAAACAACAAAGAAAATGTTTTAAGGGAAAAGCCATCATTATGAGGATTTTTCTGAATCTCTGGAGAATGGGCCATCAACATAAATTGCATCCATCCAATCTTTAGGAGGTAAACGTGAATCAAAAAAAATTCTCTTTGATCGTTGGCATTCTATTTCTCTCTTTGGGCCTCTTTAGTGCATTCTCTCTAAAAGGTTCTCAGGGGCAGCAAGATGAATGCCTGATCACAGACTATGCGAGTAAAGGGTGTACCGTGATCATCGTAGGAAAAAATGCATCTGTCGACGGCTCTGTCATCACAACCCACACCTGTGACTGTGGTGTATGTGATTGGACCTGGCGCTACATCCCCGCAGCAGATCATGAGCCAGGTTCCATGCGTAAAATCTACCATATTGATCAGTTCAAGACATTTCCGCCTGAGGAAGGATTGAAATGGGAGGTGGTTTACGAGAAAAACTTCACTGGGCTTGAAATTCCACAGATCGCTCATACCTACGCATTCGTTCACGGGTCGTTTGGGTACATGAACGATCAGCAATTGGCGATAGGAGAATCCACAATCGGCAGCCGCCCCAAGATGAACAACCTGACACCTGCGCCAAAATTCGACATCACCATGCTCACACTGCTGGCCATGGAAAGGTGCAAGACTGCGAGAGAGGCTATCAAGCTCATGGGCTCTTTAGCTGAAGAGCATGGATATGGGCATACTGATTATGGAGAGATGCTGGCTGTGGCTGATCCCAACGAGGTATGGATCTTCGAAATCATGCCTGTGGGATCTTTGTGGAATCCAAAAACCGGAAAACCAGGAGCCATCTGGTGCGCCCAACGCGTGCCGGACGACCATGTCAGTGTCTGTCCCAACGAGTCAAGAATAGGAGAGATCGACCTCAACAAGCCCGATTATTTCATGGCTTCAGCTAATGTTATCTCCTATGCCGTAGAGAACGGCTATTATGATCCAAAAAGCGGTGAACCTTTTAACTGGAAAAAAGCCTATTCTCCGATAGAAGGAAGCGCAAACAGCACACATGGATGGCATAGCCGCCTGTGGAGATTCTTCGATCTTGTGGCCTCTTCCAAAAAATTCAGCCCGGATGTTCCCAACATGGATTTTCCGTTTTCTGTTAAGCCGGATAAGAAGTTGTCTGTGGAGGATGTCATGCGTCTCACCCGGGATAAATACGAGGGAACTCATTTCGACTTGAGCGGGATCCTCCAGGCCGGACCTTTCTCCAATCCCAACTATCTGACAAGGCCCTATAAATTTGAGGGAAAAACCTGGGATACTAAAAGATTTATCAGCGACAACCGCGCCGAGTACGTCACTGTTACCCAGTCGAGAGGATGGCTTCCCCATCCCATCGGAGGAATCGTCTGGCTTGCTTGGGGCGCTCAGGATACCTCCTGCTTCATGCCCCTTTATGGCGCCGGGATAACCGGGATACCCAAATCTTTCGAAATCGGAGACCATTTTGTCTTTGATAGAAAATCTGCCCGCTGGGCATTTGATTATGTCGGTTTCCACACCCAGGTCGCCTATTCACTGGCTATCGAAGACGTGAAAAAGGCCCGGGAAAAATGGGAAAAGCCGGCTCTGAAAAACACTGCGGCTATCGACAAGGCTGCTCTGGATCTCTACAAGCAAGATCCTGACCTGGCAAGAGAGTTTTTAACCACATATTGTCTGAACAATGCAGAGAGGGTCATCGAGGCCTGGTGGGAACTGGGCGACCAGTTGTTGGTCAAATATAATCATCTCTTCATCTATAACCAAGAGACCAGAGAGAGAAAAACCATCCAATATCCTGACTGGTGGCTCCGGATTATCATCGAACACCAGAAGCTCGAGCCGCGGTCTGAAACAGAACATAATTAAGAGGACGGAAAAATGGTACATAGTGGAAAAATGGGTGATTTGAGTTTCAGGATGATGGCTGCCATTCACGACAACCGCTTGCGGCGTATCCTGGACAATCCCAAAAGGTCTTTAAAATCGGCTGGAATTCAGCCGGGTCAACATGTATTAGAGGTAGGCTGCGGACCAGGTTTTTTTACTACTGCCGCAGCGAAACTTGTAGGAGACGAGGGTCGTGTTTATGCCATCGATTTACAGCCCCTGGCCATAGAAACAACAAAGAAAAAACTACATGAAGCAGGTGTAAAAAATGTCGAATTAAGAATCGCAGATGCCGCACAAACAGGACTTCCCAGTGAGAGCATTGATTTGGTTTTTCTATTTGGAGTCGTTCATGCCCTGCCTATAGACACGGTTTTGCCAGAGTTGTACAGGATTTTAAAACCGGGTGGAAGCATTGCTGTCAGGGGCTTTCATGGCTGGGCAGAAAAGTTGGCCCGTGGAGGTTTCTTTACTTCTGAAGGGAAAAATAGAGGAGTCAATAATTTCAGAAAAGTCGTAGCGATGTAGTTTATTGATAGGCAAAGAAATCAGCAATATGGGATGGGGCAGCATGCGCATGAGACCCGGTGATATGGCCAAAACCGGGCTGATTTTGATTTGAGATGTTATTATGAGAGGCTGAAGAGGCGGAAAGGTGCAAACTCGGCTAAAGTGGCTACAGCCAGACGCTTGTTGACGATCATCTACCGGATGTTGAAAGAGAACCGGTCTTATATTCCTTACAAGAGATGATAATTAAAATAGAATCGGTCGCCTTCACGAATTTCCTAACGGACCATTAGGGTCGCGTTCTTTGTATAGGTTAAGGGGCCGAGACCTGAGGTTAGAGTGTGTGCGGACTTAACATTCTTGTTAAGGGCACGGATAGAAGGGTGGTTTACAAGACCTAAGGCAAAGGAAATATTATGTCCGCAAGCCTCCATCCTGGCACGATTTTTGATCATCTCTGCTTCCATGGCCGGGATATATCGCCAGCGTCATCCGGAGCGCACTGTGTTCTACCGGGTGTTGTTTCATCACTTTGAGGAGTTTGTCGCTGAGTATGAGAATCGCTTCGAGAGAGAGTATGGTTACTTTCGTCCGGTTATTCCGGATAAATCTTCACTCCCACCTTCATTTTCTTGTTTCCAAGGGCGGTTCAGACCGGGAGGAACGTTTCCAAAGTGTTTGTCGTTTTAATGATGATCTTTTACGAGAGCTCTTTACCCGGGAGGTATTCTCTCTGCTTCTTTAGAAGCAGCTGATCAACCTTACACTTGTGCAGAAAATATTGCGCTGGAGACATACCGGGGGAACATGGACAATTCACGAGTCAAGCTTGCTGTAGATGCAAGGCGCAGCTCATGAAGCTGTGGTATTTCACCGCGAATGTGCTGCAACGCAGCAGATACAGTAAGATCGGCTCGCTCAAAGAGTAAAAAATGTCGATTATTAATAATAATGATATCATGAAGAGGATTTAATATCATGCTTTCCTGAATATTAAGGCAAATGCTTGCATTTTTTTTAGATATTCATCGACATTTTTTATGAATTGTTCATTTTTCCATGTCCACAGTAAAGTGAGGACCGCAAGTAAGCAGGAGGCGGAAAGAGTCGGCAAGTACATGATAAGACCCATCCTCTCCCTCAAGCGGCTTTCCTTTGATGAAGCCCAGGGGCAGGTAATCTATCAATACGGAAAGCACAGCTCAAAGCTTGAGCGGATGGATTATCTGGAATTCATTGCCAGAGTGACCTCTCATATTCCCGATAAGGGCCAAGTGATGATTCGTTATTACGGTCTTTATGCCAATGCCCACCGGGGAAAAAAGCGGAAAGAAGGCAATTATCCTTCCCATCCACCAATAATTGATGATGAAGTCTCATTTGTGCCATCAAAGGGCTGGACCGAGATGATAAGGAAGGTTTTTGAAGTGGATCCATTAATCTGCCCTCGATGCGGCGGAGAGATGAAACTGATCTCCTTTATCAAAGATCATAAAATTATCGACAAGATTATCGCTCACCTCAAACTCACTTTCATGGCCGAACGACCACCTCCTCAAAGTGTCCAACAGGAACTCCTGATGGCTGCCGAAGAGAGAGAGGAGTATTTCTGAGGGGCTTCTTATCTGCTTTTTGTCGATTTGAGGGGTGAAGTTTACCTTAAAACTAATGTTTGATAGTTACCGGTGATTTTTTTCTCTTTTTAAGTCTTTGACCTGGTCTTTTCTTGTGTGATACTCTCATTTCAGGATGTCAGCGGGTGAGAATTACGGAAAACTGTGAGGGATTCGTGGCAAGGCCAAAAACGAATTTCCTATATATGTAAAACCTCTCAATTTTCAGGTCCCCATCCAATATCTGTGATTTGCCTTCCCTGGTTTCGATCCGCATTTCTTTTTGATCATATCGAACCGTGATTGGTTTCCCCTGCAGTGAGAAGATACGCACCTTCTTCAACCGCCCCTCCTCCCATTCCAGGTCAAGCTCGAATCCTCCCCTTGCCCGGATGCCTTTTACCTGACCATCCTCCCATGAAGCGGGCACGGAGGGAAGGAGGTGGATCTCACCCTCATGAGACTGGAGGAGCATTTCGGCCACCGCGGCGGATACGCCGAAAGTTCCATCCACTTGAAGCGCCCGGGAGCAGATCCCGAACAGGTTCTGGAAAGTATAGTTGTGGATGTAATAATTGAAGTTGTCCATGGCCTTTTCCGGATTATAGAGCCGGGCCCAACAGGCCATTTTCCATGCCGATGCCCAGCCATTCCCTCTCAATCCCCGCTGTTCCAGGACCACTTTACTCGCCTCGGCAAATTCAGGGGACCCTCTGGCGGAAATTTGATTTCCGGGATATAGGCCGTACAGGTTGGAGATATGGCGGTGGCTTCTCTCCTTTTGCGGCCAATCCTCCAGCCATTCCTGTAGATCCCCCCTTTCCCCGATCTGCATCGGGGCCAGGCGGGTCCGGGCTGCTCCTATCTTCCCCCTGAATTCAATGTCCCTTTCCAGGATTTCCGCAGCTTCTATGACATAACCGAACAGGTCATCGAGGAGCTGCATATCGATGGTCGATCCGGCACAGATCGAGGTGCCGGGACTCATCCAGGAGCAGGTCTCATCGAAGAAGGGATCATTCCCCTCCCAGCCCGGAAAATTCTCCGGTGAGGTGGAGGGATTGGTTACGAGCCACCCGTATTTGGGATGCTCCACCAGGAAGTCCAGGAAAAACTCCACACACCCTTTTAAGATCGGATAGTATTCCTCGAGGAAAACCTTATCTCCCGTATAGAGATAATGCTCCCAGAGGTGAGTACAAAGCCAGGCCCCGCCCGCGGTGAAAGTCCCCCAGTCCGGTCCGTCCATCGGAGCGGCCACCCGCCAGATATCCGTGTTTTGATGGAAGACCCACCCATCGGCGCCGTAATGTTCCCGGGCGACATCCGCTCCTTGATCCGTCAGCTCCCTGATCATCCGGAAGAGCGGTTCGGCACAATCCGAAAGGTTGCCCACTTCGGCCGGCCAGTAGTTCATCTCGGTATTGATGTTGGTGGTATATTTGGAGTCCCAAGAGGGATTCATCTTGTCGTTCCATATTCCCTGCAGATTGGCCGGCTGAGTCCCGGGACATGAGGACGAGATCAACATATAACGGCCGAATTGAAAGCAGAGGGCGGCCAGGTTAGGATCGTTCCGGCCGTTGAAATTCTTCATACGTTCATCCGTCGGAAGTAATGAGTTGGTTGTCGAACCGAGGTCCATACTCATGCGGCGGAATAGCTTTTGATGGGCTTCCACATGATTTTTCTTCAGCTCTCTATAAGATTTTCCCGCGAGAGAGGAGAGCACATCCTCCACTCTCTGGTGGGGATCCCCGCTCACATCCTTATAATCGACAAAGTTTGTCGCCGCCGCTATGTAGAGGACGACCGAATCGGCTCCTGTGACGATCAAATCCTCCTCGTCCACCCGCATGGCTCCTCCGGAGGGAATGGCCTTGACCCGGCCTTCATACCGGAGCTTCCCCTCGATCCCCAGATAGTCGGCGGATTTTCCCCGCAGGATCAGGCTGTCTGAGCCGTATCCGTCTATCTGGAAATATCCGGTACCGTAGTTCGAATGGGCCACATTTCGATATCCCCGGAGATTTGCCTTGAATGAAACGGCCCCGGGCCGGTCCGCATACAGGTGGAGAGCGATTACCTGATCCACAGGAGTGACAAAGGCTTCCCTTGTGTACGTGACATCTCCCCTTTTATACCGCGTGGTGGTGACAGCGGAATCCAGATCCAGTTGATGGTTATAGCCGGTCACCTCTCCGGCGCCGGTGAACTCGAGGAGGAGGTCGCCGACTGACTGGTACTTCTGCTGCTCGATGGGATATCCCATCAAATGCCGGCCGAACCGCTTATGGGCCTTGATGTACTCGCCATCGAAGATGAGCTTCTGGATTTCCGGGAGGGCCTTGAATCCGCCTTCCACTGTCTGAGAGTAGGGGCCTCCGGACCAGTAAGTCTCTTCATTGAACTGGATCTTTTCGACATCCGTCCGGCCGAATACCATGGCCCCCAGACGGCCGTTTCCTATGGGCAGCGCATTTTCCCATTTATCCGCCGGATGCGTGTACCATAACATCGTCGTCGGATCCAGATCCTGTGGAGGGAGGGCTCCCCCTCCAGGTTTGTCGGTACAGGAACTCAAAATCAAGAGAGACAGGATAATCAACCCGAATACTTTCCTCTTCATTCCTCAACTCCTCATAAACAGGGACAGGCCCCATATTATTGTGTGCGTTCTATCAGATTGAATCCAAGTCTGCACCTCTGCCGGAGCATCTCCAGCTGTGCCTTGTGGCGGAGATCAAAAGCCAGGTTAACTCTCTCCTCCGGATCTTCAACCAGATCGAAAGATAAGATTTTCCTTTTGGCTGCTCAGGCTTGGTGAGCATCTTAGTCCTCATTTTCCCATTCAACCATCGCAGGAAAATATAAATCGCGATGAAAAAGATGTCAAGGACAATCGGAAGTCGCTCATGGTGGGCAAAAACGCCGCAAAAGCCGCGGAGACGCAAAAAAAACGGCTGAAATCAGCCGTACTTCTGCCTGGCCAAAGAGAAAATCATAAAAAATATTTGGCTCCTGTCTCGGCGGTCATCAGGAGTTCCTGCAAGGCAACATGATGGGGAGGAGGTCTCTCTGCGGCAAGCGCCTTATATCCCCATTACTAAAGCTATGGGCTTTACGGCGTTCTTTGGTAAGCCTTAACAGTTTCCTTTTCAGGAGCTGAAAATTGAGAGGTTTTAGTGGCAATAACAAAAACCAAATTCCTTTCAAAATAAAGTCTATTCCATGGCCGTAGCTATGGAGAATTTTAACCAGATGGAAGAAAACCGGCGGGTTCTGCTCAAATCCTAGTAGTGATATCGAACTTGGGCGATCAAGAGCGAATCTCCTTCGATCTTATAGACGATTCGGTGTTTTTCGTCTATCCGCCGAGACCAGTAGCCTGCCAGAGCGTGCTTGAGAGGTTCCGGTTTTCCTTTGCCATGGAATGGATCTCTGGATATCTCTTTAATGAGGGTATTAATCCTTATCAGGATTTTTTGATTTGTCTTCTGCCAGTAAAGATAGTCTTCCCAGGACTGCGTCGAAAAAATGATTTTCACTCTCGGAGCTTTCTTTCCTTACCTTTGCCTTCTTCAAGTTCTTTAATGGATTCGAAGAGTTTCCTTGCATTTTTGGGGCTCTTTAGTAAATAGGATGTCTCCACGAGGGATTCGTAATCCTCCAAAGACATAATCACCACGGCTTTGTCCCGACGTTTAGTGACGATGACGGGAGCGTGGTCCTCGCAGACACGTTTGATAGTTGCGGCCAACTTCTCCCGGGCTTCAGTATATGTGATAGCTCTCATAACATGTACATGATACTGTACAAAGTATTATCTGTCAAGATGGATTGATTTTCTATTCAAAACTTTCCTCAATGAATATTCCGGATTCGCACATGAAAACCCCTTCAATATGTCTTTTTACACTCCCGTATTAGTGTTACCCCGGAGACAAAAAACACTGCATCCGCTTGGTTCTTGATAAAGCCATAGAAACTTTTTTTCCCACGAATACGTATTAAATATGTAGTAGAATAAATTTGAGGTGAATTATGAAAAAATGGATTTGGAGGATTTTAGCTGTTGTATTTGTAGCAATTTTCTTCGTTTTTCTCTTCTCCCGCAAAAAAAATGAAGAAACCTTAAATTTCGTGGAAGTCACAAAGGGAACCATCAATGAAAAGGCCCTGGCTGTGGGAACCATCGAGCCGGAACAAGAGATTAAAGTCAAATCGACCATTCCCGGCATAGTCTCAGAAGTCATGTTCAAAGTCGGAGACTCAGTCCAGAAAGAAAATCCTCTATTTAAGATCTCCCCCAATCCTACGCCAGTGGAATACGTCGATACGAGACGGAACATGGAAATGGCTCAAATTACTTTGGATAAACTTCGGGCAGACCGGGAGAGAAATCTCAAGCTTTTTAAGGAATCGTTCCTCTCCAGTTCTGATATGGAAGCCAGTGAATCGGCTTACAATGAAGGCAGCTTAAGATTTAAAATCGCTCAGGATAAATTCAAGCTTATGGAAAAAGGCCGCATCCAGCTAAGCAACCGCAGCATTGATTCCATTGTTAAATCTCCTACCAATGGTATGATCCTTTCCCAGAATGTTTTTCAAGGAGATCCCGTTGTCCCTCTGACCAATTTCCAACCAGGAACTGAACTCTGTTCTTTAGCTGACATGGGAACGCTGCTTTTTAAGGGCACAGTGGATGAAATCGATGTCGGAAAAATCCGGGTCGGCATGGATGCGGACATTCAAATAGGCGCTTTGCCTGAGAGCCATATCCTGGGCCAGGTGGAGAGGATATATCCCAAGGCAAAGAAAGATGGTAACGCCACCCTCTTTGACATTGAAATCCTTATCTCCGATGACGGCGGTCAGCTGCTACGGGCAGGCTACTCAGCAACAGCCACAATTACTGTCCAGGCTAGAGAAGACATCTTGATACTTCCTGAACGCCTGGTGCTATTTGAAAACGGCAAGAAATTTGTAGAAGTGAAAAAGGGCGAAGATATAGAAAAAAAAGAGGTTCAGACTGGTCTTTCTGACGGATTGAACATCGAAATCACCAGCGGCTTGACAGAAGGTGAAAAGGTTGTGGAAAGACCTCCCCGCGAAATCAAATGATACCTATCTTTTTTCGAAATCTTGTCCGCGATTTGATGCGCCAGCCACTTCGAACCATTCTCACTCTTTCTGGGGTTATTTGGGGAACTTTTTCAGTCATCCTTTTGATCGCCTTTGGTGAATCAGTGGGAAAAGCACAAACAAAGCGCTTTCACGGCATGGGCTACGGAATCGTGCTTATGTTCCCCTCACAGACCACTCTTCCATACAAAGGCTTTCAGAAAGGTAAACCTATCCGTATAACTCCTGAGCAGGTAGAAGACATCGCCGATAAAGTTTCAGATATTGAAATTATAAGCCCGGAATTTGTTAGAAGCTGCAGGATGCGGTATGAAAGACGGGAGTTTCTTAACACTGTGCGGGGAATCAACCCCCCTTTCGAGCGGATGCGCAACATTATCCCGGCAAAGGGACGTTTCATAAATCCATTAGACATGAAAGAGAAAAGGCGAGTATGCCTTATCGGTGACGTCTTAGCTACAGATCTTTTCACCACCAGTGATCCCCTGGGTAAAAGCATTTTTATCGAAGGAGTCCCCTTCACCGTGATCGGCGTCATGGCGAAAAAACTCCAATCCTCGAATTACAATGGCAATCGAGACGAAAGATGTGCCTTTATCCCCTGGACAACTTACAGCGCCCTTTACGGGGCCAAATATGTTTCTAACATCATCTTCCGCCCTTTGGATTTTAATCGGAGTGCTGAGGTGACACAGGGAATCAAAAATCATTTATCTAAGCTGATCGGGTTCGATCCTAAGGATCCAGATGCAATCGGTGTTTGGGATACGCTTGAGATGGAAAAAAGTTTCCAGACTTTTTTCATGGCCTTCAATATATTCCTGGGGATTATTGGCTCCTTCACCCTGCTTGTGGGAGGAGTGGGAGTCGCATCGATTATGATGGTCGTGGTAGAAGAACGAGGCCGTGAGATCGGAATCAAACTGGCAGTGGGTGCACGCCGGCGCACAATTCTGTTTCAGTTTTTCAGCGAGTCACTCGTTATTATGTTAATTGGCGGGCTTGTCGGCTTTGCTTTTTCCGGAGCCGTAGTAAGGTTAGTCCAATCAATGCCGGAGGCTGTCATCCAGTTTTTAGGAACTCCCCAAATCAGTCCCTTGGTCGCTGTTTCATCTATATCCATTCTTCTGCTCATCGGGACTGTTGCCGGCTTCATTCCCGCCAAAAATGCTGCTTCAACAAATCCTATCACCGCACTGAGGAAATGAAATGAATCTTACACTGCTGCACTTCTTTTCGAATGAATTCAGGAAACGACGCAAGAAAGCTGCTCTGATCACGTTTGCTCTTTTCTGGGGCTCTCTCTCTATTCTTCTACTTCTTGCATTTGGTCAAGGAATGTCTGCTCAGTTCCGTATAAGTTTCAGCGGTTTGGGACAAGATCTGATCATGATCTCCGGCGGCCAGACCTCAAAACTTTATCAAGGACTTCCCAAAGGAAGGCGAATTCGTCTCTACCCAGGCGACATCCAGTATCTAAAGGAGAGAATTGCCGAAATATCCTTGATCGCTCCCGAATCTTATAACAGTTGGCCTGTATCGGCAAACCGCAAAGAGATCAATCGTACGATTCATGGAACAACAGCAGAGTTTGCCCAGATGCGGACCCAGATTCCTCAAATGGGAGGCCGTTTTCTAAATTCTGCGGATGTGAAGGATGGCCGCAAAGTAGCTTTTATCGGTTGGAAAGTAGGAACCGACCTCTTTGGCACTGAGAATCCTGTGGGACAAAAGATCATCATAAACCGCATCCCATTTACTGTTATTGGCGTGCTGAAAAAAAAGCTCCAGGATTCCATGTATCAAGGGCCGGACGCAGATCAGATCTATACCTCATACTCGGCCTTCACCCAGATCGACAGCCAGCTTCATATCGACCGCATCCACATCCATCCCCGGGAGACTCGCTTTTCTCCGCTTATCGAGGAACGGGTGCATACTCTACTCGGTAAAAAATACCGTTTTGACCCCACCGACCGTTATGCTCTCAGTATCTGGAATACGATCGATGACGCCAAAGAAGCCGGAGCCATATTCAAGGGCATAGAAGTGTTCCTCGGTATAATGGGTGCTTTGACACTGCTTATCGGAGCTGTGGGTGTCACTAATTTGATGTATGCTGTCATCAGAGAAAGGAAACAGGAGATCGGTATTAAGATGGCTCTCGGCGCTAAGCGCCGGGTGATTATCCAACAGTTCATCCTGGAAACACTGTTTATTTTTTTGAAAGGGACTTTTTGGGGTCTTGTAACGGCTTTCAACATCATACATCTGGTTCGTCTTGTCCCAATCAATTATGAGGGATTTGGGATCGAAGGATATCTCCTTCGTCCGGTTTTTTCATTTGAGATATTCATCATTTTTCTGGTCATTGTGGGGACATTGGTATTTATGTCAGGCATTTTCCCGGCTGTGCGTGCTTCCCGGCTCAATCCCATTGATTCTCTTCGGTATGAATAGAGGTGATACCATGATCAAATTCAATAAAATCAAAAAGATTTATCAAATGGGTACTCAGGCGCTTGAAGCGCTGAGCGGAGTATCTTTGCAGATTGCTGCCGGAGAATTTGTAACCATCATGGGTCCTTCAGGCTCAGGCAAGTCTACTCTTATGAACATTATCGGCTGTCTTGATACCCCGACCGAGGGGGAGTATTACCTGGAAGGTAAAAATGTAGCAGGACTTACCTTTGATCAGCTTGCTTCTATCCGCAACAAAATGATGGGCTTTGTCTTCCAGAATTTCAACCTCCTCCCCTATGCCTCCGCCTGGGAGAATATAGAACTCCCTATGCTTTTTAACGGAAAAAACAGCAGAAATCGAAAAGAACGTATTACTGAACTATTAAACGAAGTAGGACTTTTAGAGTGGAAAGAGCACAGGCCCTCGGAGCTTTCCGGAGGGCAGCAGCAGCGCATCGCTCTGGCCCGTGCATTAGCCAACGATCCTCCCGTTATCCTGGCTGACGAACCCACCGGCAACCTGGATTCTAAGAGCGGCGAAGAGATAATGGAACTTCTCGGCAGGCTTTGGAATAAAGGACATACTATCATTATGGTTACCCACGACGACCGCTTAGCCAGCCATTCCCAGCGCATCATCCATCTATTCGACGGACGGGAAGCATAATAAATAGGGATAGCAAGTAAGCAGAAGGCGGAAAGAGTCGGCAAGTACATGATAAGACCCATCCTCTCCCTCAAGCGGCTTTCCTTTGATGAAGCCCAGGGGCAGGTAATCTATCAATACGGAAAGCACAGCTCAAAGCTTGAGCGGATGGATTATCTGGAATTCATTGCCAGAGTGACCTCTCATATTCCCGATAAGGGCCAAGTGATGATTCGTTATTACGGTCTTTATGCCAATGCCCACCGGGGAAAAAAGCGGAAAGAAGGCAATTATCCTTCCCATCCACCAATAATTGATGATGAAGTCTCATTTGTGCCATCAAAGGGCTGGGCCGAGATGATAAGGAAGGTTTTTGAAGTGGATCCATTGATCTGCCCTCGATGCGCCGGAGCTCCGTCCTGAACCGAGAGCACGGCCACCATTCCCGGCATGAGCTCAAGGCCTGTGGCTGTATGCAAAAACTTCACAAGTGCCCGCACCACACAGAGACAGAGCGAATTGAGTAGCTTTCGCCTGAAACGGAAGAACAGACGCAGCATCTTGGGGATGGTGAAGACCACCTGGCGGTTAAGAACATCAAGCAGGAGCGACTCCCGCATCCACTCGCCCCACTCCTCACGTCTCTTGGCCTGACAGGAGGGGCAAAATCCTCTCCCATGACATGAAAAGGTCAACAATCTTTCCGTTCCACAGTCAGGACAGCGAATTCTTGCAAATCCACACTTCGGATTGCCGCAGTCCAGATACTTCTCAACGACCTCGACAGTGCCGTCGGGAGCTAACACAATCGCAACGGCTAGAGGACTCGGCAGGAAGAAGTCCCCGCTACTGCCCGTCTGGAATTCGACACGATAAACAGTGACATCCGGCTCTTTTATGGATAATATTGCCCTTTCTAGAATGAGAAGGAGATTCTTTTAAAACCTCTTGAAATTTTGATGATTTATCGTCTTAGAGGATTCTCCTTGTGAAAGGGAGCTTCTTGATGAGATGGCTGAGTGCGAAG
>CAYTBG010000026.1:0-29105 GCA_964435925.1 uncultured Eubacteriales bacterium
TGAGGAAAATTGTGAGAGATTCGATGCCATCCCCAAAACCAAATTCCTATATATGAAAAGAAACGACGTTACCCGGCAATAATTTGCTCAATCCACGGGGAACAGAGTGACTTATGTCTACCACAAGGACACTAAAATCAAGATTATACCTTTGTGATCGGTTTATTTCCTCATCAATAACCTTAATCTCTGTTTTATATATTCGTTTTTTTATGGAGTTCCTGGACCGAAGCATTTTTTTCCTCTCCCCTAATTTTATCTAATACACTGCCTTACTATTCACTGCCTCTCAAATGATCATGAAAAACAGGATACGGATTTGCTTAATACTATGGACTTGAATCTTAAAAAAGTCGAAATGGTTCATTTTTAAGGCTTAAGAATAAACATTTGCTTTTTTTTATTTATTTATGATTCAGGATTTGTTCTTCTTTTTCAGGGCTTTCAGTATTTTTTCAGGCGTTATCGGGAGTTCCCTTATCCATACTCCAGTAGCATTCGCTATTGCATGGGCTACTGCGGCCAGGACAGGCAAAGTAGCCCCTTCTCCAATTTCCTTGGCTCCATAAGGGCCTTCTGGCTCATAGGACTCAACAATCCCGCTGAAGATTTCAGGGGCATCTTTTGCAGTCATGAGCAAGTAGTCATGCAGGTTGGGATTTAAAATGTTACCTTTTCCGTCATACATAACTTCTTCCATGATGGTCTCGCCCGTACCCATGACTGTGGCTCCCTCAACTTGCCCATGCACAGCCTGGGGATTGATAGGAGTGCCACAGTCATGATAATCGGTGAATTTTTCAATTCTCACTTTTCCTGTTTCCAGATCCACACTGCATTCACAGACTGAGCTTCCAAAAGAATAGGCTGGGCTGGTTCCCACAGCCGCTCCCTTGTAATCTCCCCCGAGTCCTTCTGGAGGCTTATACCAGCCTGTGCCTACAAGGGGTCCATGCTCGTTAAAATACTTCCGTGCCGCTTCTGCCCATCCCATTTGTTTTAACTTATCCTTTTTATGAAATATTTGATTATCTCTTGCCTCAAGTTCTTTATGATCACAATCCCAAATTTTAGAAGCAGCGGCAAAAAGCTTTTTGAGAATATCTCGGCTTGCCTGAACAACTGCATTTCCTCCCATCAACGTAGTTCTTGAAGAATAAGCACCCAAATCAAGGGGACAGATGTCAGAGTCTTCGGTCTTGATGCGGACTTTGTGAAGGCTTATGCCTAGAGCTTCGGCACACATCTGAGAAAGAACAGTCGATGAGCCCTGACCTATTTCTGCCGCCTGGATGAGAAGGACCGCAGCTTCGCCGTCTTCGCTTATTTTGACTATGGCATTTGCGTGGGGAAAAACAGATTTTTTTAAAAATGTTTCAGGTTTTTTCTCGGAGCTTTTCTGGACCTGCCCCCTGTAAATAGCATAACCTGCTCCTGAGACAAAGCCACCGCAACCGATTCCTATTCCTTTTCCCGGGGGGAGCTTGCCATATTTCTCTCTCCAGCCGGATTTTTTCGCCACTTCTTTTAGAGTGGCCTTAATTTCGCAACTTTGAATATCCAGGTCATTGCAAGTCCGTGTGTTGGGATCCATGGCATTGCGAAGACGTATTTCGACGGGATCAATCTCTAAGTCATCAGCGATCATATTGAGTAAGCTCTCAAACGCAAAACGAGGCTGAGGAGTGCCGTGACCGCGCATGGCGCCGCAGGCTGGCTTATTAGTCATAATCCTGAACCCCTCGTATCTATAATTCGGGATATGGTAGAGTGTAGGGATCATAGCGCCTGCATAGTAGGCAGTTATGATCCCGAAAGAAGTGTAAGCACCTCCGTCAAGGTAAATCTTGCTTTGAACAGCGGTTATCCTTCCATCCTTTTTTACACCGATTTTAAATTTCATGTGTTGCTTGTGTCTTCCCCGGCCATAGAGAAACATCTCTTCACGACTGTAGACCATCTTCACCGGTCTTCCTGTCTTTTTCGATGCGATGGAGGTGATCAAATCAAGAGGGGTTGTCCCGGCTTTTCCGCCAAATCCTCCTCCCACAGGAGGGCGAATGATACGAATTTTCCCTAAAGGAATATCAAGCACCCGGGCAACCATGTAATGAACGTAATGAGGAACCTGGGTAGAGGAATAGAGCACAAGGTTAGAACCCTCATTTTCCCAATAAGCGATAGAAACATGGGGCTCTAACGGATTCTGGTAGACATGATTCCCGACAAACTCCTCTTCTCTAGTATGATCAGCCTCTTTGAATCCTTTCTCTATATCGCCGAAATGATGGTCAACATGAGTGTTGATGTTATTTTTATACCTCTCATGAAGCCGGGGAGCTGTTTCTTTTAGAGCCTCCTCGGGATTAAACACAGCCGGAAGCTCTTCGTATTCTACTTTAATAAGGCCTAAAGCTTTCTCTGCTGTTTCCTCATCCACAGCTATAACGGCTGCCACCTCATCGCCGACATGGCGCACCCGCTCTTTGGCCAGCACATGCTCATCATAGCGCGCCGGGGAAACACCATAGGTAATATCGGGCACATCTTTCCCTGTCATAACTAGATTGACTCCAGGAAGAGCTTCTGCTTTGCTGGTATCAATCTTTTTAATCCGTCCGTGAGGGATGGGAGAATGGAGAATTTTCCCATAGAGCATGTTCTTAAAATAATAGTCCGCTGTAAATTTAGCCTGGCCTGTGACTTTAGCCACTGCATCAACCCGCGGCAGGCTTTTGCCCACTGTATGATACTCACTAAGGTTATCTGGAAGAGATTGCGTTTCTTTTATTTTTATGTATTTTTTCCATTCTTTCACAGCTTCAATAATACGCGTGTAACCTGTGCAACGGCAAAGATTTCCGGAGAGAGCTTCCTTTATTTCCTCATCTGATGGGTCTGGATTGCATTTTATCAGGGCTACAGCACTGAGTATCATCCCTGGCGTACAAAAACCGCACTGGACTGCTCCGTGGTTCATAAAGGCCCGCTGTAAGGGATGCAACTTTCCTTCTTGATCGACGCCCTCAATAGTGCTTATCTCAGCTCCTTCACAGGATGCTGCCAGAAGGAGGCAACTGTTCTTTGGCTCTCCGTCCACAAGGACTGTACAAGCACCGCATACTCCAAGGTTGCATCCTTTTTTTGTCCCTGTGAGTCTCAGCTTGTCTCTAAGAACATCCAGAAGAGTTTCTCCATCTTTAATTGCGACAGAGTGTTCTTCGCCATTCACCTTGAGGACGACGATGTTGTATTTTCCTTTGTTTCTTTCCATAGTAACTACTTTCTAGTCCTGGATTTTCCTTGAGCTTGCAACAAAGCTTCAGTCAAGGCTCTGCGGGTTAAGATAGAGACCAATTCCTTTCTGTACCAGATTGAGCCTCTTATATCCGAGATTGGCCTTGCTTCTTCTTTTGCCATTAAGGATGCTTCTTCAAAAAGGTTTTGAGATGGTTCTTTACCAGACAGGAATTCAGAGGTTTTCAAAGCCTCGATAGGAGTGGGAGCAACAGCTCCGAGAACAATGGCTACCCTGTCTATTATTCCGTTTTTGAGAGTAAGTCTGGAAGCGACAGAAGCAACTGCAAGAGCATTTGCTTCCCGAAGAGCGAATTTTTGATACGAGATTCCGGTGTTGGGTGGACGGAAGGGGACAAAAATAAAGGTCAACAATTCCCCTGTTTGACAGATTGTCTCTCTTGGACCTGTGAAGAATTTAGAGAGAGAGACCTCGCGTGATGAATCTGAACACTTAAGCTCAACTATCGCCTCCGCTGCTATTAGCACTGGAGGAAGGTCTGCAGAAGGAACTGCGCTTGATATGTTTCCACCAATAGTTGCCATAGAGCGAATCTGGTAGGAAGCCATGGACCTGGCAGCATCAGCAAGAGCTGGAATGTATTGTTTTAGGAGGGAATTGGATATTATTTCTTGAGCCGTTATCATGGCTCCGATTCGAATCCTTTTGTTTTTTATCCCAATCACTTTGAGCTCTTCTATCTTATGAAGAGATATGATATCCCCTGCTTCCATCAAGCCCTGTTTTATATCTACAAAGAGATCTGTCCCCCCAGCTGCAATCCGAGCCTCCTTGAGTTCTTCTAAGAGTTTAAAAGCCTCAGCTAAGTTTTGAGGAGAGTGAAATTTTATTTCAGAGAGGACCATCTTTTCTTGCTCAGTCTGTTTCCTTAATAAATGTAATAAAACAGCGATTTATGCTTTCTCGAACACATAATTCAACTGCCCATTCGGCAGCTTGTTGACTACTGTCTTCATTTCCATGCCAAGCTTAACTTCATCGTCAGGGATATCGCCGGCAAGCCTGCCGAAGATTTTATAATCTCCATAGTCGACAAGTGCGATGCTATAAGGCAAATCTCCTTCGAACCCGACAGGAGCATACTGCAGTTTACTGTATGATACGAGCTTCCCTTTCCCAGATACTTCAAACCATTCCACGTTTCTGGAAAGACAATGATAACAATCAGCCCTGGGCGGGAAAAAGACCATCCCACAGTCTTGACAGCGGGTGCCCGTGACTTTGCCCTTTTCCAGGAAATCTATAAAGTCGTTCACCTTGGTGACAGAGGTAAAGCTAACCGTCCCAAATTTTTTGAACCGATCATCTATCTCTTTCTTCTTACTCATCTCTTCACCTCCCAAGAATGGTGACATTTCCATAAAGGCCAACTCCGCCGATGTTATGGACCAGTCCTATCCCCGGATCCTTGACCTGCATTTCTCCCGCATCACCTCTGAGCTGAAGGACAATTGTCCTGATCTGGGATCCGCCCGTCGCACCAATAGGATGACCTTTGGATAGCAAGCCTCCATCCACGTTTATGGGTATACTTCCTTCTTTGTAAGTCTCCTTACTATTTACGAGTTCTTTTCCTTCTCCTGGCTTGGCAAAGCCTAGGTCTTCATAGGCCAGTATTTCTGAAATAGTGAAACAATCGTGAACCTCTGCTACATCAATATTTTTTGGAGTTACACCGGCCATTTTATAAGCTTGTTCAGAAGCCTGACGGGCTACTGCCAACCCCGTAAACAGATCCCTGCCCGCCATGTTAACACTGGCTGATGCGGCGCCTAATCCCAGAATCCAAACTGGTTTTTTCGAAAGAGCCTTAGCCTTTTCTTCGCTAGCTACTATAAGGCAGGAGCTCCCATCTGCGTTGGCACAGCAGTCTCCTACACGAAGAGGGCTGGTTACTGGACCAGACATGAAATGGTCTGGATCAGTGAACATCTCAAGCGTCACGGGTTTGCGGAACAGCGCTTTTTCGTTAATCGGGCCATATGTAGCAGCCTTCACCCTAACAAGAGCCATGTCGTCAAGAGTGGTTCCGTACTTTTCCATGTGAGCCTTGGCAAACATGGCGTAATAAGCAGGCATCATCGTACCGAATGGACTTTCCCACTGAATATCAGCTCCCCGGCCCATCCGCTCCTGAGATTCTGCCGAGGAAATCTCTGACATCTTCTGAAAACCCAGAACTGCTACTACATCATGAAGGCCTGATTTCACTAAAGAATAAGCCATTCTCAAGCCCATGCTTGTTGAGGAGCACAAACTTTCTAAATAGCAAGTTGGTTGAGGGATAAGACCGAGATATTCAGCAAATACCCCCGATGGTGAGCGCTGCTTGTCGTACTCAGGTGCTGAACAGATAATAGAAGCATCGATATCACCGACAGATACTTTTGCGTCCTCCATGGCCTCCTTAAATCCCTCAAAAGCGAGCTCTCTGATCGAGCCGGGATAACCCCGGACAAAAGCACTCTGTCCAACGCCAATAATCGCTACTTTTTCCATAAATTACCTCCCTAAATGTATTGGCCTCCATCAACTTTAATGACCTCTCCTGTGATATGGCGAGCTTTCTCACTGCAGAGGAAAGAAACCAGATATGCAACATCTTCTGGTTTTCCAAGTGAGTTAAAAACAGTCTCTGAGAGAGAACTCTGTTTAAAATCGTCAGGCATATCTTTAATCATATCTGTTTCAATCAAGCCTGGAGCCACCGCATTAACATTCACTTTTGATCTTCCCAGTTCTTTGGCTACGGTCTTGGTCAAGCCGATTGTTCCTGCTTTAGCCGCAGCATAATTAGACTGCCCAAATCTGCCTCTCATAGCATTTATAGAAGTGATGTTTATGATTTTCCCTGACTTCTGTTCTTTAAAAACCGGCGCCGCAGCCCTAATAAAATTAAAGGTTCCCTTAAGATCAACATTAATAACAGCATCCCATTGTTCTTCAGTCATCTTCCAAACCACTCCATCCCAGTTCATGCCAGCATTGTTCACTAAAATATCTAAACGGCCAAAGTTATCTATAACATCTTTAACCAGACTCTGGACTGCTCCAAAATCAGAAACATCAACTTTGTACTCTTGGGCTTTGCGGCCCATGGCCTTTATCTTATCAACGATCGCTTTTGCCTCTTTCTCATGTTTCCGGTAAGTTAAGGCCACATCTGCCCCGTTTTGGGCTAAATCCAAGGAAATACTGGTGCCGATGCCCAGGCTGCCCCCAGTTACAAGGGCTACTTTTCCCTTTAGATCCATTTTATTCCTCCTGTTATTCAATTATTCCTTTTACATAAGGCGGGCTTGATGAATCAAGCCCCTACAATATAAATATAACAGCCTGGTGAATCAAGTCCCTGCAATTTGCTTTATTCTTTAGGTTTGGGCAAGACTGCTTCCATGAAAGCCTCATCCACCGTCTTTCCTTCAGCGATGAGCTGCCTGTACTTAATAAAATCAATAACGTCCTGCCCTGTTATCTCTTTTGTATTAAAGGCCTGGAAGCCCAAATACCCCTCTGTGGTCATGTTTACAGCCAGCCAATGACGGTTGTAATTTTTTGCCATATCCCAGAAATATTTCTTTTTCGCTCTTACGCTGTCGAGAGATTTTATCAGGCAGCCTGGAAAGAGGTTGGTAAATTTCCAGATTACATCGTTCACAGCTTTATCCAAAAGCTCCAAATCAATTGAGGCTGTTTTGAGAAACTCCCTTGCTTTCTTTCCTTCTTCTCCTTTGAGGAACTCTCCATAGACAATTTCTCCATCTTCAATATATTTATCCGTAATTACTGCAGGATTGCGGATGAACTTTCCATCCTTTTTTATTACCGCAGCTACTTGACTGATCAGGCCAAGCCTTTTCATCTTATAGGCACTCCACAGTTCACAGGAAACGCAATTCCAGATGGCATCTTCAATGCTCAAGAACCAGGGGAGAAAATCTGAAGAGCCTCCGTCCGGAGCTGATCCGTGCCGGGGACCAGCTTGACCAAAAATAGCGGTATCAGCGGAAATAGCCGTATCACAGGCCATGCCTATTTCTTGACCGCCGGCGATTCTCATCCCGTTTACACGGCATATTGTCGGCTTCTTACACAGGAGGATAGAATCAACCATCCCGTTGAAAAGGTCCATGTATTCTCCGTATTCATTGGGCTTGCCAGAATAGTATTCTGCATACTCCTTAGTATTGCCCCCGGTACAGAAGGCTTTGTTCCCAACAGCAGTAAATACAACCGCTACCACACTCCTATCCAGAGAAGCGTTCTGAAACCCAGCGATAACTCCTTTCACCATCTTAGTCGTGTATGAATTGTATTGATCAGGGTTGTTGAGGATGATCCAGGCAGAATAAAGACCTTTAATCTCTTTACCTGAAGCATCGAGGATAGGCCTCTTCTCGTACGTTGTACATGGAGGTTCAGTACCCCAATGCTCCTTTCCCCAGAGCAAATGATCTTTGATCTCTTTATCTTTTTTTAGCCAATCTAAACCCATCTTTTTCTCCTTTTAATCAAAAAATAATTACAGAAATCAACCACACCTGAAGCAATCTCTCAGTTTTTCCAGGTAGAATACTAATTTCACAACGAATAAACGTCAAGCTCAAAGTGCTTTTATTTTTCTTTTATCTATAGCGGCGACTAGAAAAAATGTCGCAAGGCTTACCATCCAGCAAAAATAGATTGGATGGATAAGGCCAATTCTTTGAAAAAAAGTCGGAATTTGAGGAAATATGAGCCAGACGGCGAGGGCAGCCATGGATGTAAGCAAAGTCCAGGCAGCATGAGTACGCCTGCATACTTTTGGCCAAAAAATTGTCATTAAAGTCACCAAAGTATAACCAGTAGTCAGAGAGAGCCCGAGAAGTAATGTTTTTAGAATATTGCCAGAAACAAAGCACGCAAGAAGGTAGGTGAAAACACTCAAAACAAGAACAGAAATTCGAGAGATTCTTCTTTCTCCTTTTTCCTCAAGATCAGGAGCCACAAACCTCTTTATTAAATCTCCCACGACCAATGTGGCACTCCCGACAAGAAGGGCGGAGGCGGTGGAAACATCAGCAGCCCAGAGTCCAGCCAGAACAAGGCCGGCCACTACTGGACTAAGACTCAAAACTGTTCGGGGTAGAGCTTCGGTGGCTATAATCTCTGGATGAAGGATTGTAGCTACCATGCCTAGGACCGCACTTATAAAGCCTATTGGGAGAATAATCAATCCGCCTAAGATAAAACCTTTGCTGGCAGAAGAGGAGTCTTTAGCGGCAAAAGTAACCTGGACCACAGACTGAACTGAAAAGGCCATGGTGACCATAACCATGAACCAGGCAATAATAAGCGGCCAACCGATTGCCCCAAGATCAAAACCAGGGTGCTCAGAAGGAAGCTTAGCCACAAGTGCTCCAAATCCTCCTATCTTTCTAATCGCTATAATTACTCCTAAAATGACTCCTACGTAGATAAGAATAACATTGATTATGTTAGTCAAACCTGCCGCCCAAAATCCGCCAATCAATGTTATCCCTATAAAAACCACTGCGGTAATAAACATGCCTTGCCTGAAACTAAACACATCGGGAAGGAGCGAAGAGAGGATAGCACCTCCGGCTACATACTGAACAGAAATAATTACTATCTGCAGGACGAGCTGACCTATGACACCTATGACCCGGCCTGATGTGCTGTAATGTCTTTCGAAAAGTTCTGGGAGGGTGGCTACCTCCATCCGGCGGTAGCGGCGGGCTACGATAAGGCCGACTAAAATGGCCGCCACAGCCCAGGCAGCATTATACCAGCCTGCTGATATTCCAGTGCTGTAGGCTCCTTCTGCAACACCAATTGTGGAAGCACCTCCCACAGCCAGACCTGCGAGAAGGGCGGCAACTACCCAGAAAGGAAGATTCCTGCCAGCCAAAAGATAAGCAATCATCCCTCCTCTACTAAGTCGGCGCGTTACCCAGGTGATCACAAAGAGAAGGACAATGTAAACACAGACAATGCTTAAGGGAATCCAGTTCATGTTAAATGCTTACGTTTTACGGACCTGAGAAATCAAATCCCAACAATCATTGTTTATATTCATAAGGTGGGCTTGATAAATCAAGCCCCTACAATATTAAAACAAATCTTGTTCAAAAGTGCGGGCTTGATAAATCAAGCCCCTGCAAACCTTAACATAAGGTGGGTTTAATAAATTAAACCCCTACAATAATTAAAAACGTGGGTTTGATGAATCAAACCGCTACAATTTTCAGGCGGGCATCGACAACCTTCGCTCTCTTACCTTTCTCAAAAGCAAAGACAGGATTTAGATCCATCTCGTCTATTTCAGGAAAATCAGAGGCAAGTTGAGAAAGACGAGTCAGAATTTCAGCTAAGGCATCTATATCCACTACCTTCTCTCCTCTAACACCTTCCAGAATAGAGTGTCCCTTTATGGAGTGAATCATCTCTAAAGTATCTTCCCGGGAAAGAGGTGCCAGCCTGAACTGCACATCCTTTATGACTTCGACAAAAATTCCGCCCAAACCAAACATAAGCGTTGGCTGGACGCCTTCGTTCCTTTTAGTTCCTATGATCACTTCTTTTCCGCTTTCAAGATATTCCTGGAGTATGAAGCCAGGTTTTTCTTTTTCGAACTTCTCAGCCATCCTATTAAAAGCTGCCTGAAGGGACTCTTTATCTTTTAGATTGAGGGAGACGCCTCCGACTTCTGTCTTATGAATAATCTCTTCAGCATCAACTTTTAATACCAACGGGTACTTAATTTTCGAGGCCGCACTATCAAGCTCGGCCTTTTTCTTGATTCTCATGGATTTTACAGTCGGAATTCCGTAACATCTGAGGATCTTAAAGACTTCATCCTGTGGGAGAAATTTTTCTTTACCTCTATGTTGACTTAGAATTTTCTCTGTGCCAGTCTTATTTACATCGTATTCTTTATATAAAGGAGTTTTTCTCTGGGTAATTTTCCCATACTTGGTCATCGAAGAGAGCACCCTGGCTGCTGTTTCTGCAAAATCGTAAACAGGTATGCCACTTTCTCTGATGATTCGGATGACTTCAGCCCATTTCTCTATAGTAATCACCTGACAGACAATCGGCTTCTTGGAAGCCTTCCCAATCTCACCTAGCTTTTGGGCTATGCCTTCACAATCGACAAAGGGGGCTGTGACAAAAACAAGCAGGAGCGAATTAATATTCGGATCTTTAAGCAGAGCCTCGACTGTTCCTCCGTACTGCTCGGGGCCCGCAGTAGCTATGACATCAACAGGATTAGAGACAATAGCTTCCTTAAAAACAAGCTTACCTAAAGTGTCTTTGGTCTTTGAACTCAATTCAGCTAATTTAAGCCCGGCTGAGATACATTCGTCTACTCCGATTATTGCCGGTCCTCCCGTGTTGGTAACGATAACTACCCTGTCTCCTTTCGGAACAGGCTGGTTAGAAAAAGCAATGGCTGCATCGACCATCTCTTCCTGGGTATCAAAGCGCAGAACTCCACTCCTCTTAAATATCGCATCTGCTATTGTTTCTTGCTCGACCAAGGCGCCCGTATGAGAAGCAACAGCTTTTGTTCCTTCAGATGTTTTCCCAGTCTTCAAGGCAAGAATAGGTTTTTTAGGAGTTACTCGGCTGGCCACTTCGAGAAAACCGCCAGGATCTTTTAGGGTTTCAATGTGGACCATGATTACTTTAGTCTCTTCATCCTGCCCATAATAATCTATTATTTCATTCATGCTAACATCTGCCTCGTTGCCGAAACTTGAATACATCCTTATTCCCTTCCCGACACGATAGAGGTGCAATTTCAACGTCTCTCCAACTCCCCCACTCTGAGCAACAATGGAGATATTGCCAGGACTCATGGGCACAAAAGTGAAGTTGGCGTAAACAGAGATCTCAGGGTCAGAATTCTGAATTCCCTGGGAGTTTGGTCCATAAATGCGCATCCCATGCTTGTGGGCAATCTCAACGATCTGTTTTTCAAGCGCAAGTCCTTCTGCTCCAACCTCTTTAAAGCCGGCTGTATGGACAATGGCAAACTTTACTCCCTTCTTACCGCATTCCTCAAGGACATAAGGAACCAAAGTGTTTTTAATGGAAATATTCACTAAATCAATCTCATCCGGAATATCGGTAACAGAGGGATAAGCTCTGAAGCTCTTGATGAACTTTGATTTCGGGTTTATGGGGTAAATCGGGCCTTTATAATTGTGGTCAAGAAGGTTTTGCATAACAATATGGCCGATGCTCAAAGGATTATTTGAAGCTCCGATTATTGCTACCGATTTTGGTTTAAATAAAGCATCAAGCATTTTGGCCTCCTTTTGCTTCTAAGGCATATAAGGCCGCTCCTACGGCGCCTGTTAATTGAGGGAGAGGTGGGACAAAAATCTCTTTGTCTAATTTTTCTTCAAACATATTGACCAAAAAAGGATTATAGGCCACCACTCCCCCAGTCATAACTATATTCCCCTCTAAGGGATCCATCTCAAGAGCCCTTTTTACGACTGACCAAAAAATACCTTTTACAAGATCTTTCACCGCTATTCCTTCTCTAATTTTAGTCAGAATTTCTGTGGCTGTGAACACAGTACAGTAACTTCCTATCTCAATGTTCTTTTCCGCCTTTTCGGCAAGTTCGTTGAGCTTTCCAATCTTTACTCGAAGGCGATTTGCTATCTCTTCAAGAAAGGCTCCTGTGCCGGCAGCGCACTTTCGATTCATCTTGAAGCCTATTCTTTTTCCAGAATCATTCACTTTTATAATCTTACTGTCTTGTCCGCCGATATCAATTAACGTATGGGCATGAGGAAAATAGAAAAAACTTCCTTGGGCATGACAGCTAATTTCAGTTTTTGTTTGGTAGGCAAAAGAGACATTCCTTCTCCCATATCCAGTAGCCAATACAGAGTATTTGTTCGAGACTTTTCCCTTCGCGTTTTCCCATGATTTTTTGAAGGCTTCCTCAGCCGCAGCTTCAAAATCAGCACCTGAACTGTTTACTGAATAGCCGTGAATTTCTTTTTTCTCATCAATAATTACTGCTTTAGTGGTGGAGGCTCCGACGTCAATGCCTACAAAATAATTCATTAGATTCCAATTATACTATATTTAAACCAGAGGAATTTGCTCTCTATCTTGCTTCTAATTGCTCGATGAAGGCTTCTATGTTGGTCTTAGCCTGCTCTTCTGAATAACAGCGCAGATCATTCAAATCGCCATTTATTGTAAGCGCGGGAATATTCAGCTTTTTCTCAAGTCTTTCTGGCATTCCGTAGCGATTATTTGAGTTGGCAGGACAGGTTTTGGCATCATGGAATAAAAGACCATCCAATTTATATTCACGGACCATCTTTTCGATGTATTTCTCTTTAAAGTTTTCATCTCTTACAATGAATATTTCAGTATAAGCTCGAGCCATGCTCATAAAGGGGTCCTCAGGGTCGAAAGACTCAAAAATCCAGCTATTGCAGTAAGTGGAGGCAATAACCGCAGTCTTAAGACCGATAAAAAACTCAGCCAAGTCTCTCAGTTTACCCCAGATAGGCATCCCTTCCCAGTAGAGGCGGAATTTTTCTCCCTCCACAGCTCCTTCTTTATTAGTAATTCTCTCTTCTAACTCCTTGAGAAGAACCTTATAATATTCCACAGCCTGAGGAGAACCCCTTAAAACAACAGCAGGACCCATGTGAATAGTACCGTCAAAGAAACTCATGGGAGCCGGCTTGGCTGTATTTGTTTCGAGAATTTTCTTCCATAATTGGGTGCAATCATAGGAGAGAGAAAGGAAGTGACGGAGTTTATCGATGTCAAATTTCTGGCCTGAAATTTCCTCTAAAGGAGGGATCATATCCTTCATCTGCTGAACAATGCTTTCGAGATTATAATTTTCTATTTTTCCTATATTACGATAGGTGGATATACCCAGAGCAGGAACATTTAATTCTCTGGAATACCAAGAAAACCAATCCTGGACATCGCGACATTGATTGGTGTTGTAAACCAAGACATCAGGCTTTGGAACTCCCTCGATTCCCTCATAAGCTCGAGAAAGTGGTGTTTCTTTTTTTATGAAGGCACCAACATCACTCGTAAGGTAAGAGCAGATATCTGGAGAATAACCAATGGCATTAGCAACGGGTATGTAGTCGTTGGCTGTTCGAGTTGCTCCTAACATAGCTCCATGATTCTCAGGGTAATGGACAAGAAATCCCAAGCTCAACAATAGCTCGGCCGGTCCAACACTCGTACACCAAGCAACTTTTGGCGATCCTTCCTTCGAAGCCTTGTCCAATTCGTAAAAATAATCAGCCATTAGCTTCCTCATCAGGCCAGTCGCTTGAATCTTCTTGATAGCGACCTTCTTTTCTTCACTCATTTCTCCTCCTAGAAAAATACAAGAAGAGCTCTTATATTTTGCTCAGATTCGCTTTTCTGGTGGAAACCTAACAAAACTCTTTCCTTCTAGAGATTAATAAAAATATCAGCATTGCCTATCCAAGTCAAGAAACTCATTGGGGGTCAGGTCTTGCTTTTTGCCTCTTAAGACAAGCAAAAAGCAAGACCTGATCCCACTTATGAGACCTCACTTATAAAAAGATAAAAAGCTGGAAAAGCTAAAAGGATTGGAAAAATTAGGTTTAAATTATTGTACTCTGACTCTGTTTCTACCTTCCTCTTTGGCCAGGTAAAGGGCCTTATCTGCCCTTATTATCATACTCTTACAGCTATCTCCCCCCGTATAACTGGTAATCCCAGCGCATATAGTTAAATTGCCCACTCCATCAAAAGATGTTTTTTCTATTGTCTTTCTCATCCTCTCTATCTGTCTGCAGGCTCCTTTAACATCTGTCTCGGGTAGGATGATAACAAACTCCTCTCCACCGTATCTGGCCAGAATATCCGATATCCTTACGTTCTCTCTGATGAGCTCAGTAATCTTCCTGAGCACAAAGTCTCCTGTATCATGCCCATAGGTGTCATTTACCCTTTTAAAGTGATCTATATCCAAGAGCACAATGGATAAAGACCTATCGTACCTTTCTACCCTTTGTATCTCCTGATCCAAAATCCCGGAAAATTTCCTTCTGTTATAAATATTGGTTAGGGGATCTGTTTCCGCCATCTTCTCTGCCTGTCTTTGGTCAGTGAAATCACGCACAATTGCCAGAACCTCTTCTCCCCAGGTAGCTACAATCCTCGCCTCGTAGTGACGGGTCTTACCTCCAACTGAGAGTTGATACTGTAAGATTTGCGTATTGCCAGTTTTAGCTGCTTGTTTCAAGCACCTCATGAACCGCTTACTAATCTTTTTATCTAAGACATCTTGTACATTTTTTCCTACAAACTCGCTGGCCTTCATCCAAAGAGGGAAATTTTTTGCCTTGATGAATTCCAGAAATACTCCTTCTTTGTTGAGTCGAAACATAATATCCGGTATTGCGATCAGGAGAGATCTATTTTTCTCTTCGCTCCTCCGTAGTTCCTCGTCAGCGCGCTGGCGCTCAAGGGCATAGCGCATGGCGCGAATCAACACGTCACCATCCGCCTGCCCCTTAATTAAGTAATCCTGGGCACCCTTTTGAACTGCTTCTAACCCTATTTTTTCATCTTCAAGTCCAGTCAGAACAACTACAGGGACTTCTGCCTCATGATTATGAACTTTAGTGAATGTGTCTAAACCCTTGCTGTCAGGCAGATCGAGGCCCAAAAGAACAATGTCAGCACCTCCATTAGCAAGGTGCTTCAGACCTGCCTGAAGCTTATCGACGCAAGTTAAGTCGAAGCTTGCCCAGCTTTTCTCTTCCACCATTTTCTGTATCAGGCGGGCGTCTGTGGGATTGTCTTCAATCAGAAGTACTTTGATTTGTTTGTCGATCATTTCTCAATAATATATAGACAGCAAAAATTATATAAACAAATATAATTAGTTACATAAATTAAATTACTTTTATTATGAATATGAGTAAATAGCCTTAAGAGATGATTTTCAGGGTGATCTATTTAACCCCTAATATAAACAGAAAGGTTATACCTTTCAAAAGGTCAGGTTTGGTTTAGACACCCTGGTCATGCATGACGCAGATTACGTAAAAAAAATGACAAAAATCAGGGCCTAATCCTGTAACTTGTTGAAAAAGAGGTAAATAAAAATTCAAAATATTAAAATTATGAAAGTATTACCCGGCTTGACAGAGATAGAATCAGGTGATATGTATTACACCTCAATTCCCCCAACCAAAGTTGACTAATGCCATTTTTTAAAGAGGGATATAATGGCTCAAAAAAAATATGAAAACATCATTTTTGAAACCAAAGAAGACAAGGCTCTCTTAACTATTAACCGCCCCCCCTTAAATATCCTGAATATTTCTACAATGGAAGAAATAAACGATGCCTTGGGCTCTTTAGCCGCAAACAAAGAGGTTAAAGTTCTGGTTATATCTGGTAACGGAGAAAAAGCCTTCTCAGCAGGAGTGGACGTTGTTGACCATACAGAAGATAAAGTAGAGAAAATGCTTCGAGTCTTCCATGGTGTTTTCCGCAACCTGCATAAATTAGATCAAGTAACCATAGCCGCCTTGAAAGGATTAACCTTAGGCGGAGGATGTGAGATTGCTATTTTCTGCGATCTAATTTTTGCGGCTGATAATTTGAAAATCGGGCAACCTGAAATAAAACTTTCTGTATTTCCCCCAGTTGCGCTGCTGATCTTGCCTCGCCTGGTTGGATTAAAAAAGGCTTCTGAACTCCTTTTAACCGGAAAGATTATTGAAGCTCAAGAAGCCGAACAAATCGGTCTGATCAATAAAGTCGTTCCGCTTGCTTCCTTTGATTCAGAGCTCGAGAATTTTATCCAGCCCTTCACAGAATTGAGCCTAGTTGGGCTGAAGTATTCAAAAAAAGGAATCAATCTGGGTTTAGAGACAAACTTTTTAGAGGGGTTAGAGAGAATCGAGAAGATCTACCTTGAAGAGTTAATGACCTCTGAAGACGCTCATGAAGGATTGAAAGCCTTTATGGAAAAAAGAAAGCCTCTCTGGAAAAACAGATAAAGGAGGAAGAAATGAAAGCCGCTGTATTCTATGAGCCTAATCAGCCTCTCAAGATTGAAGAGGTTGAGACTCCAAAGATAGAACCGAGCGAAATTCTGGTAAAAATCGCAGCCTGCGGGGTTTGCAACACGGATTTACATTATATAGACCATGGTGTTCCTACCTTTAAAAAGCCGCCGATAATCCTGGGCCACGAACCTTCTGGTATAGTGGAGGAAGTTGGTGCAGATGTAAAAGACTTTAAGACTGGTGACAGAGTCCTCATTCCCCCTGTTTTTTCTTGTGGCTACTGTGTTAACTGCCGCCTGGGTCGAGAGAATATCTGTCTTAACATGGTCATGTTGGGGAATCATATTGATGGCGCTTATGCTGAATACACCAAAGCGCCAGCCAAAGACTGCCAGCACCTCCCCGAAGACCTACCCCTTGAAGAATCAAGCATCATTGCCGACGCCATCTCTACTCCCTTTCATGCTGTTAAAAACAGGGCTAAAGTCCGGCCCGGCGACTCAGTCATCGTCTTTGGCTGCGGCGGAGTGGGCATTAATGTTGTTCAAGTAGCAGCAGCTTCTGGAGGTTCTGTCATTGCGGTGGATATTGTGGATAAAAAATTAGAAATGGCCAAGAAGTTAGGCGCCCAGTCTACAATTAACGCCTCAGGCAAAGAAGACAAGGCGCTTCTTAAAGAAATAAGAACTCTGACTGGAGGAGGAGCTGATATTGCCATTGAAGCCATCGGCAATCCAAAGACAATCGAGCTGGCCTCAAGCTCTGTTAAAGCAGGAGGGCTTCACTGCCAGATAGGTTACACCCATCACAGTGTTTCCCTTAATGCCGGCAGGCTTATGTTTCGAGAAATCGAAATTAAAGGTTCCTTAGGCTGTCGACCTGTGGACTATCCAAAGATCATAGAAATGGTAAGAATGGGAAAAATTCAGCTTAAGCCAGTGGTCACCCATAAATTCAAACTTGATGATATAAATGATGCCTTTGATTTGATGAGAAAAGGGGAATCCTTAAGGTCTATCGTTATTCCTTAACTTAATTTACTTTTTTATGTCTAAATTATTAAGATAAGAGCTCCACTAATCTATAATATTATAAAGATTAATCCATAATAAAAAGAGAAGCCTTAAATTAAAAAAATTATTTTCCCTTGAACTTTCCTTTTCTCTTCTCCAAGAAAGCAGAAACGCCTTCTTTTTTATCTTCTGTGGTACAGGAAAGGGCATGAAGATAGGATTCAAGGGCAAAACCTGAAACTGAGTCTCCTTCCTGGCTTCTGTTCACCGCTTCTTTGGCGTATCTAACTGCCAAGGGTGGTCTTGAGGCTATTTTATTAGCAAGCCCCATCGCCTCTTCCATCAATTTATCAAGAGGAAAAACCTTATTTACAAGTCCAATTCTGTAGGCTTCCTGGGCGTCGATAAAATCACCAGTAATTATCATCTCCATGGCTCTGCCCTGCCCTACTAAGCGAGGCAAGCGCTGGGTTCCCCCGTCTCCTGGAATAATCCCCAGCTTGACCTCTGGGGCTCCAAACTGAGCCTTCTCCGAGCAGATTCTGATGGAACAGGCTAGAGCCAGCTCCAAGCCTCCTCCCAGGGCATATCCGTTGACCGCTGCTATGACAGGGACATGTAGATTTTCAATGCGCGAAAAAATCTCCTGTCTTTCACTCGAGACCCTCCGCCCTAATCTGGCATCCCGGTCAACAAGCTCATTTATATCTGCTCCTGCCACAAATGCCTTATCTCCTGATCCGGTTATCACCAGCACTCTCAATTTTTCATCATTTTCAATACCGTCAAGAAGCTGACTTAGTTCAGTTGTCAGTTCCTGCGAAATTGCATTCATTTTCTCCGGACGATTGATGGTCAGGAGACCGATATTTTCTTTTTTTTCGTACATGAGAGTCTTATACATAATCTCACTCCTTCTCTAATATTCAAAAATATATACAGCCAAAAGGTGGGCTTGATAAATCAAGCCCCTACAGAATAAATACAATATATACAAGGTAGGTTTGATGAATCAAGCCCCTACGAATTCATACAGATTTAAACAAAGGCCTTGATTCCAAGCTCAATTGCGCCGATGATTAGCTGTTGAATCTGAGAAGTCCCCTCATAGAGGGTATTGATTCTGGCATCTCGGTAGAATCGTTCCACATCGTATTCTCCGGAGAAGCCATAGCCCCCGTGAATCTGGACAGCTTTATAGGCAACACGGTTTACCATCTCACTGCAGTAATATTTAGCGATAGATGTTTCTCTGGTGTTGCGGATTCCTTTATTTTTAATATCCCCAGCACGGTAGACAAGGAGTCGCCCTGCTTCGCATTCAACAACCATGTCTGCAATCATCTGCTGGACAAGCTGGAAGCTGGCGATTGGCTTTCCAAATTGAATTCTTTGCTTGGCATATTCTTTGCAAATGTCGATACAGCCCTGAGCCAGACCGACAGAGCCTGCCGCCACAGTGTAGCGGCCAAAATCAAGGGTGCCTAGGGCAATCTTAAAACCCCCGTTTATTTCACCTAAAACATTTTCTTTGGGAACACGGCAATTCTCCAAGAAGATCTCACCTGTATTAGAGGCGCGAAGACCTAATTTATCATGGAGGTCTTTTGTCGAAAATCCCTCAGTTCCTTTTTCCACCAGAAAGCCTGTGATCCCTCTTGCACCTGCTTCTTTGTCTGTTTTGGCATAGACAATGGCAACATCAGCGATTCCGGCGTTTGTAATCCATGTCTTCTGGCCATTGAGCACGTAATAATCTCCGTCTTCCGTAGCAGTTGAAATCATACTAGCCGGGTCGCTTCCTGAATTCGGTTCGGTGAGACCATAACAGCCAATCCATTCTCCACTAGTCAGCTTAGGAAGATATTTTTTCTTCTGTTCTTCATTGCCGAATTTAAAAATGGGAAGCTCAACAAGGGATACTTGAACAGAATAAGTCCCTCGAAGAGATGAATCTACCCTTCCTATCTCCTCTGCCACTATAGCATGACTTATATAATCAAATCCTGCCCCACCGTATTCTTCAGGAATGGGTGTACCCATAAATCCCAGTCCTGCCAATTTTTTAAAAAGATCACGAGGAAATTGAGCTTTTTTATCGTTTTCACTAGCAACAGGAGCAATCTCTTCTTTGGCAAATTTACGGATAGTTTCCTGCATCATTTTTTGTTCTTCATTTAAATCAAAGTCCATGGCTGGCTCCTTTCAAATTATCTAATATTATTAAAATTTGATACAGTGCTTAGTATTTATAGAAACCTTCCCCTGATTTTTTCCCCAATTTACCCTCGGCAACCATTTTCCTTATTACTTCTGGCGGCTTGTATCTCTCGTCCTTAAGTTTTTCATACAGGGTTTCCATTTTCGCCAGATGGATATCCAGGCCAATCATATCAATGAGGGCTAAAGGCCCCATGGGAAGACCAGCTCCCAGCTTCATGGCTTCATCAATATCCTCGGGAGAAGCTATGCCCTCGGAATAAACAGCCACCGCTTCATTAAACAGCCCCCCCAGAACTCTGCTGACTATGCCAGCCGGAGCTTCCTTAGCAGTAGCAATCGGAATTTTGCCCAGACTTTCTGCAAACGTTTTTGTTGTGGCTATGGTTTCCTCAGAAGTTTTCTCGCCCCGGATAATTTCAACCAATTTCATGATAACAGCCGGGTTAAAAAAGTGCATGCCTATAACCTTGTCAGGCCGGGAAGTGGCTGAAGCAATTTCGCTCACAGAAAGGGCTGTGGTGTTTGTAGCTAAAATTGTTTCAGGTGGACAGATAGAATCGAGTTTCTTGAATACCTCTTTCTTAACTCCGAGATTCTCAGAGGCGGCCTCTACAACGAGATCACATTCTTTGGCTAGATCCAAATCTGCAGACCAGTTTATTCGAGACAGAACCGATTCCATCTCATCTTGGGTAATCTTTCCTTTCTCAACTCTTCTGCTTAAGCCTGCACTGACTTTTCCTTTGGCTTTCTCGACTATCTCCTCAGAGATATCTACGACAGTTACTCCATAACCTTGCTGCGCGCAGAGTTGTCCTACACCAGCGCCCATGATTCCAGCACCAACCACAAATGGTTTTTTTATATCCATCGCTTTCCCTCCGTTTTTAGATAAAATATAATGATATTAAAACAGAATATTCTTGTCTCTTATGAGATGGCCACGCTCCCTTCGGTCGCTCGCAATGACAATCCCAATCATCTTATCTTTGTTGCGGGCTTGATGAATCAAGCCCCCTTCAAAAAAGACAATATACTTCCTGAAAAAAGTAGCCTGTCCCCTTTTTTCTCAAACCCCTGCATTCTTTTAAGAGAGTCTCTCTATCACTATGGCAACGCCTTGACCTCCTCCGATACATAAATTTGCCAAACCCAGACTTTTATCTCTGTCTTTTAGTGCATAGATCAAGGTAGTCAATATTTTTGTACCAGTGGCTCCAATAGGATGACCAAGAGCTATAGCTCCCCCATGGACATTGAGCTTGGAACGATCCCATTTAAGCTCCTGCTCTACAGCTAAAACTTGAGCAGCAAAGGCCTCGTTGAGCTCGATTAGGTCTATGTCTTTAAGCTCGAGCCCTGCTCTCTTCAAAGCCTTGGAAACTGCTGGTACAGGTCCCATTCCCATAATCGCCGGATCAACACCTGCATGAGCGTAAGAGACAATTCGGGCTAAGGGCTTAACTCCAAGCTCTGATGTTTTCTCTTCTTTCATTACCAAAACCGCTGAAGCTGCATCACAGAGAGCACAGCTGTTTCCAGCAGTAACAGTTCCATCTTTTTTAAAAACAGGACGAAGTTTTGACAGTTTCTCTGCCGTGACTCCCTCCCTTGGGATTTCCTCTGTATCGAATATTTCTGTCTTTCCTTTTCCTACAGGAACCTCAACAGGAAGTATTTCCTCCTTGAATTTACCTTCTTTTATTGCTGTGACGGCTTTGTCCTGGCTTTCTGCGGCAAAAGCATCTTGTTCTTCACGGCTGATGCTATATTTCTCAACGAGGGTTTCTGCTGTCATTCCCATCAAATGCCCGGCTAAAGGACACATAAATCCATCTTGATGCATGACATCGACCAATTTGCCATCTCCCATACGATTACCCCATCTCGCTCCACCTGCAATATAGGGGACCTGGGAGGTATTCTCAGCTCCACCTGCTAAAACAACTTCTACGTCCCCAGCTTTAATCATTTGAACAGCGAGAGAAACAGCCCTCAAAGAAGAACCACAACGCTTGTTGACTGTGAATGCAGGAACCTCATGAGGAAGCCCTCCTTTTACAGTTGCTAGACGCCCTATATTTGGACCAAGTCCAGCCTGCCAGCCAGTACCGAAGACCACCTCGTCCACTTGCTTAGGTTCAATCCCAGCCCTTTGAACAGCCTCCTGAAGGGCAAGAGCTCCTAACTCTACAGCAGAAACTCTTTTAAAAGCACCCCCGAATTGACCTCCGGCGGTTCTGACTGCGCTGGCGATGACAATATCATTCATGGATAACCTCTCACTTAATAATTTAATTCTTATTATTTGAAGGGTTGATTAAAGGATTTATTATTATAGTTATCCCCTCTTGAAGGTGTCAATTAAAAAACTTTTTTATTTTTTTCTTTCTTTGTTCTGCGGAAAAGCCTTAAAAAGTCAGATAATTTCCCTTTTATGTATCCTTCTCTAACGAAGTAAGCATCTTCTTCGGGTTTGATCCATTTTATGTATTTTCCTCTTTTCAAGCCTTCATGGTCTTTAGCTAAGCCGATTCTAAAATCACCCTCTTTTGTCTGAATAATGGCCACGTTGACTCTTTCCTCCTCTGGAGATGTGTAGTGGGTAGCAGCAATAATTCTATCTTTCCGAGGTAATTTTTCGTAGATGAACATTTCTTCAGGAATGGACTGGGGTAAGTTTTCCTCTCTAAGCCCTTCTCGTTCCCGAGTCGATTTCGTTCTCTCAACAATTCCAACAATACAGCTATTCCCAAACCCACTCATATTAAACCAGAGCCCATAATTCAGGTTTTTACGCTTCTCTCCGAACATTTGCAGGTACTGGTGGTGTCCCCTCAATTGCCAGACCAACTCCACAAGTTGTGCCCCTCCAGAAGCACCCAAAGGGTGGGTCCTCGCCAGAAATCCCCCAGAACGGTTTACATAAACACTCTTCCCTATCCTGTTTTTCTCTTCGATAACAAATTTATGCCCTTTCCCCCTCTCTGCTAAGGCCAAATCTTCAGCCGTTATCCAGGGAACAGGCTTAAAAGCATCATGCAGTTCACAGAGGTCTATCTCATAGGGATTTAAACCTGCCTCTTCGAAGCTCTCTCTCCCTGCAAGCACAGCCGCCTCGAGTGATATCAGGGTTCCCCGCTCTGCAATTTTTATATTATCAAAAGCGGATTTTACGCTTGTCAGCTTTATATCCGTAGGAAAAGGAACAAGATAAGCTGCTCCAGCTCCATTGTAAGATCCGCTGCAGTCATATTTTGTCAGAGGTTTGGCAATGATACGGTTTATTTCAGGATTATCATATTCTTTTCGTGTAACTGACTTTTTAAAATAGGCATATTCATTCAGGGCTCCATGGTTGAGGCTTTGAACACTCATCTCAAAGCATATGTTTCTGAATTCCTTTTCTGAGATTTTATAGGCATCCATATATTCATACGAAGCCAAGGCGGCCACAGCAGGCATCTCGCCCAGTCCTCGCTCTCTTTCTTCCTCGGCGATAACTGTAGAGATTTGAGATGGAATCTCCTCGTTCTTCAGTTTTCCTTTCATTTTTTCACCGAAGCAAACCAGGACTTTTAATCCGGAAGAAGCCAAACGCTTTCCCAGTTCGATAGCTGCTGCTCCTGTTGCTGAGCCTCTCTCTACATGGTGAATTTCTATATCTCTTGGAAGGTTCATCTCAATACCAACAAGAGAATCTAGGCCCGTCTGCCTGGCAAATCCAATAGGGTCCATAGCACCAATGACCAGGCAATCTGGAGCCAATTCAGAAGTGAAAGCAGCAGAATAGTGTAGAGCCTTCTGGCAGGCATCAGCCAACATTACTCCGATGGGCCTGAAATCTTTGCCAAAGCGAGTCAAAGAGACTCCAGCGATATGAACATCACGCATGAAAAGTCTGACTCCTTATATTAATTGTTATCAAGATATTCTTTCCCTTTTGAAGCTTAACGCCTAATGAATTTTTAGAGATATTCGCTCTTGTGTTCTTCTATTATCTTATATAGGTTATACAAGCAGGGGAGTCAATAGGAATTAAGAATGTTATTCTTGCACTTTCCGAAGATCAGATGATAGCTTGCATCGCGCTTTTTATTTCTCAGCTTTTAAATTTCTGATTTTGTTTTATCTTTGAGCCAATTCAAGATCTTATTCAATACAAGGAGATAAATAGGATGCACTCTGAATAAATCCTTCTGTTTAAAGTAAAAATCCGCTTTTACTACTTCTCATGAGCAATATTATCATTCTCGTAATCATAAAAACAATTCCTCCCGCCAAGGCAATGGAATAAATAGTGAGAAATATTGTATTCAGAAGAGGCATTGTTCTGAAGGTTACCTGAGGAAAAAAGAGATCCAGTATGGTTTTTCCAAAAAAAATGATCATGATGGTGATTCCTATAGCTGACCTGTAGAGATACTCCTTTGCATTTTCCATATCTACAGAATCCAGGTTTATCAGGGGGTAAAGTAACCAAGCTGTTATGATCCATAAAATAATGACAAGGCCAAACGCTATTTCCTTCTTGAATTTCATGGATTTTGTGCTTTTCATTTCTTTGTCTTAATCTTTTCCTTCATTTTGTCTAGCTCGTAATAGCCTTTATATTAAAATAATGGATTAGTAATTTCCTCTGTTTCAAATTACGAATTTTCCCTTTTTTTGTTCAATATTCCTCTTCTATCCTTTTTACAATGCATAGTAAAGAAAAAAAATGAAGTCAAATCATCTCATTCCAATCTTTTATTTCGAATATTCTTAATTTTCTTTATTCGTCCCTCTTTTCTATTGCATTCCCTCTGAGAATATAGATATTACTATCAATAATTGATTAATCCTAGAATTTCTGTAGAAAAAGTAAACCTTTTGGCTGTTTTATGCGTATATATATAAGAGAATGAAAAAAAAGGAGATTAAAATGAAATTCAAGGAAAAAGTTGCGATTTTCGTTGTGGCTCTTATATTATCTTTCCTCTTATTTAATTCGATTGGCTCGCCTTCATTATCTTTGCTCAAATTGGGAAAAGAAGCAGGCAACGAAATCATTTCCAACTATCTGGCCAACCATGGAAAATCCTAAAATCCTTGATGTCTTGCCAAGTTATAGGATTTCAGGAAAAAAATAGATGACTGCCCATTTCTCCTGTTCCGTTGACAGATTTTCACCTTGTGTGATATGTCTAATATACAATACCCATAAGAGGAATAGGAATGGGGAAAATATCAAGGCGCAATTTCCTAAGGGATTCATTGATTTTTGCCGGATCTTCCTTTCTTCTCTCCTCTAAATACTTAGAAGCTTCAACAAAAGCTGCTTTAGAAGTAAAAAAGACAAGAAAATATCCTTCTTATTTAGAACTCGAAGAAAAAGGCATCCTTTCCCAAAGAATAGAAAAATTGTATTCCATCTATGAGAACTGTCATCTTTGCCCTCGAAATTGTCGTGTTGATAGAACAAAAGGTGAAACAGGAAAATGCAAAGCTACTTCCAAAGTCAAAGTATCCAGTGCCTTTCCCCATTTTGGCGAAGAACGTCCGTTAGTCGGAAAAAAAGGTTCGGGAACGATATTCTTTTCAAATTGTGGCATGAGATGTGTCTTTTGCCAGAACTACGAGATTAGCATCGAGGGTGAAGGAGTGGAAATTTCTGACGAAAGATTAGCTGCTATGATGATGACGCTTCAAAGAATGGGCTGTCATAACATAAATTTAGTGACTCCCTCTCACTACGTGCCTAATATTGTCTCCGCCCTCCAGAAAGCCATCAGAAAAGGTTTGAACATTCCCTTGGTCTATAACTGCGCGCCTTATGAGACTCCAGAGACTCTCCAACTTCTGGATGGGATAATTGATATTTATCTCCCAGACTGTAAATTTATGGATCCAGAGCATGCCGCTAAATACTCAGGGCAAACTTACAATTATCCATATTACGTCAAGATAGCACTTAAAGAAATGCACCGCCAGGTAGGAATATTACAAGTTAACGGAAAAGGAATCGCTGTGAGAGGTCTGATGATTCGGCATTTAATCCTACCCAACAACATTGCAGGTACTGATAAGTTTATAAAATTTGTGGCGGAGAATTTTCCCAAGAATACATACATCAATATAATGGCCCAGTATCGACCAGAATATAAGGCCTTTGATTATCCAGAATTATCCAGGCGCATTAAAAGGAATGAATATACAGAGGCACTACGATTGGCTCGAAAGTATGGCCTAAACCGCCTTGCCTCATAATACAAATTTCTGACTTTCAAGATAAATAATTGATAATTAAGTAGTACGCCTGGCGTGACAAGTTTAGAGGGCCGGACTCGAACCAGCACTGAAGCAAGCTTCCGAGGGATTTTAAGTGCCTTGTGTCTGCCAATTCAGCTACCCCGGCTCGTTTATTATCTATGGGCTACCATTAAGATACCAAATTTATTTGACATTATTTCCGCTCTCTGCTATACAATTAGCTGAAAAACGAAAAGGCGGGATATATTTTTCCTATCAAAACTAGAAGTTACTTTCAAATGATTATGAAAGCTTCTCTTGATCTAAAGGCTTCGATTCAATCTGGATTTATTCCAGAAATTACAATATAAACCAAGGAGGTTAAAATGGGTAAATTGAACATTGTGGATTGGATTGCCCTGATTCTAGTCATTGTCGGGGGCTTAAATTGGGGCTTAGTCGGCATTTTTAAGTTTGATCTTGTCGCCTGGATTTTTGGCGATATGTCGATCATCGCACGTATTGTATACATTCTTGTAGGCCTGGCTGCAGTTTATACAGCAGTGATACTGGCGAGTTTAGCTAAAAAATAGTTCGTTGATTTTGGAGGGAAGATTACACCTGCTCTGGGACAAAAATTTGGCATAAGTACACCAAAATAGATCAGATTTGTTTTTTTCGTTGATCGTGGCTTAGTCTGTCTTGGTCCAGTTTAATGGCAGTAACCAACTCATTCCTTCTTTTCTAACTACATTATATTGAATGATTTAAATCAATTTATCCTTTACTCCGATATTTTCAGAATCCTTTCTTCTCTGCTAACTTCAAGTGTCGGTCTTATCGGTATGCCCAGGTATTTTGCATAAGAATCGGGCATTCTCCTGTAGTTAAGGACAGCTCTTAAGACTACAGTCTGACCGGCAAATTTAGCCGGAACTGTCCACTGATATTGCTCTATTCTTTCTTCTAAGGGCTTCAGCCTGTTTTCAATATCCTTTGTGGCATACCATTGGCCGTAGGTGAAACTACCGTCCGAATCAATAAACGCACTGTGGTAGAGTCTATCGCCTTCGGGCAAACTATCTCTTTCAATCGGCTCGCTGTATTTGCTGTGATTAGGATAGGCTACCTTATCATTTGTAGTAATAAAATATTTATCGTTAGGATCGCCAGGATTCCTGGGTATTTTTATATGATCTAATTCATTTCCTTCGTTATCAAAAACACCCACATGCAACCAGACATCTCGTTCTTCAGAAGCGCCGGTAGGAAATTTATGTCCCGGGGCTAAATGATGGACTTTTATACTGAAATTAATTTTTTCTCCTGCTTTCAAACTAGTCCTGCCAATATTTATATTAATCTTTGCGGCTCCTTCAACAAAACCAGTGAAACCGCCGCCAAACCAGTGATCATGATTTTCAGCTCTTGCCGGTCCCATTTTGGCAGGCTTGCCGGCGATTGGAGGCATATGACAGCCCTGGCAGGCTATATTTTTGGCAGGGTAAGGACCGTCCTGATATTCAATTTCTGTCGCTTTAATCCAGACTCCGAAATCATTCAATTCGTTGTGACAGATTCCACAAAATTGCGCATCTTCGTGGAGTTCCGATCTTGCTGTTTTATGGTAGGGAGACCAGGGAAATTCAAGGTCACCCCTTTTGGAGTCAATCCCAGGGCTAGCTTTAGAAACATAGTTATGGTTAAAAGGTGCAGTACCTTCAAAATCTTCAATCGTATGACAGAAATCGCAGAAAACTCCCCTGTCAGCGAAAAGTTTTATACCGCCTTTCTGGTTCCAGAAGCTATCGATTTTATCCGGGTCTGCAGGTGTAGGAGGATAATCGCCGGCTTTATAAGCAGAAGGCGAGTGGCACCCTATACAACCGCTCGTAAGCCCTTTCACTTTTTCATCTCTGCCGGCATCTACGACAGCAAGTTTATAATACTGTGCCTGGAAAAAATCACCGGTAAATGCTTTGGACATCTGTGAAGTTTCCCACATTTCAAACTTTTCGGTATGACAGCCAAGGCAGACTTGGGGATTATCATAGTAGTTATATTTTTTCTGAGTTTCTGTATCTGTTATGTTCTGGCTGAATTTACGGTTACTGTCTCCAAATATTGCTGAAATGAAGAAAATTGCTGCTATTATTAGTAGATATCTTGATTTTCTCATTTTTGCTCCCCTCCCCTTTGATTAAAATTTTAAGACTATGGATAAAATGCTTTTAAATGTTATTTTATCCGAAGCATCAGTCAAACCAAAACCGATACCAGTATGCCATTGAAATCTCTTCCCGATAAAAAAATCAAGAGTGGGAAAAATATAATGCTGCTGTTCTCCAGATGGCTTAAAATCTGAAATCTCACCCATTTTTCCGTAAAATTCTATTCCAGGCTGTATCATAAGATTTTTGCTGTAGAAAATCCCTTCTCCATTGTTTGAATAATAAATACCTACAGCGTAATTGAATTCAAGGCCTTCCTCAGATTTTGAGCCGCTGGTTTTCTTCTCAAATACTGGATTAAAATCTAATCTAAAGGCTCCTATATCTTTCTCCAGGATTAATCGCACCTCAAGTTCTTCGTAATCTTTATAATCCTTGTTATGAATAATATATTCAAGGTAAACAGCTATATCGAGGGGCCTGCTTCCCTTCTCAAAAAAAGCATAATGAGCCATTATGGCCTTTGTTCTTACTTGTCGGAGGCTTCCGTCTTTGGGATCTTCAAAATCAAGATAAGCAGCTATCCCCCACTTGTTGGAAAGACCATATTCCAGCTCAAGAGAATGGGCAAAGAGGCCCTTTCTCTCTAAGTCCCTTCCAAAATAATTATAGGAAACATCACTCGAAGGAATATAGGAGTTCCATATCACAAATTCAATTTCACCCGCTTCAGCAGGCTGGTATCCATAAACTTTATAAAACTGAGCCTGCAGAGCCTGGAAGGAAAGCAAAAATAGGATAACCGCTGCTGAAATTTTTTTAAAATTCATAGCTTTATCTCCTGATATCCGGGATTAAATACATTTATTTAAACGTAGCAAATTAATTTAAGCTTAAGAATATTCTTCCCGAACGAAATTATATCGAGGCCAGAACTAGACTACCATTTCCCATCCATCTGGAATTCTGCGCTGTCCAACCAGAAGCCTGACTTTGTCACAGAATCGTGCTGGGCTTGCAAAAGGTCATAGTGAAATTTTTCTTCATCGCAAATATCTGTGAATATTTTTTTGGCAACGGG
>CAYTBG010000027.1:0-29096 GCA_964435925.1 uncultured Eubacteriales bacterium
AAACTGTCTGGAGATTGTCAGATATAATGAATGGCCTTATGGCTTTCCCCAACCTCGTCGGCCTTATCGGCCTCAGCGCGATTATTGTCTCTGAAACAAATAAATATTTTTATAAAAGACAAAAATAGACCGCCTGTTTTAGAGATATCCACCCTGGCCCATTTTGCCTTCCGTCATAAAAAAGAAGATGTTTGCGGCATCTCCTTCTGCATTTACACTATCCAATTTTTGTGCTATCGTTTAGGACGAAAAATTTAGAGAAAAAAATGAGGACACAATCTCTGCGGATACTTATCAGCTCAGCCCGCAAGTTTGTCAACATGGGTGCCCTTTCCCGTCTATGGAACTTAATGAAAAATTTCCATGCTGCTGATATTTCTTCTCTTATGAATCACCTCGTCTTCAGAGAAAAGCTGATTATTTTCAACGTGCTTTTTGAAAAAGACAAAGAAAAGACTGGGGAAGTATTAAGTGAGTTGGATCCTGAAGATGCTGCCCAAATTTTAAAAGAGCTTCAATTAGAACAAATTTCTAATCTTTTCCATATTATCCCTCCTGATGATGTTGCGCCAATTCTCGATCTCCTTCCCGATGATATGAAAGAATCCATACTGGCCGCCATGGAAGAAAAACCTTCAGAAGATGTAAAGGAACTTCTCCTTTACGAGGAAGAAACAGCAGGCCGAATAATGTCACAGGATTTTTATGCTCTGGATCAGAAAACCAATGTTTCAGATGCCATAACAGCCATGCAGCTTGAAGCAGATGTGGAATCTGCTTTCTACCTTTATGCAATAGATGAACAGAATCGCTTGGTAGGAGTTGTTTCTTTGAGGCAACTTCTTTTTGCCCCCCCCAATACTCCCTTGAAAGATATCATGACTGAAGATGTCATAAGCGTTCACCCTGAAACAGACCAGGAACAAGTAGCACGAAATGTGGCAGATTACAATTTTGTTGCCATCCCTGTCGTTGATTCTGAAGATAAACTGATCGGCGTAGTAACCGTTGACGATGTTATCGATGTTATCGATAAGGAAGCCACTGAAGATATTTATAAAATGGCCTCTTTAGATACAACTGATAGAATTCAGGACAGCCCTCTAAAATCCATAAAAAAGAGGCTTCCCTTTCTCATGTTCAGCCTTCTCACTGCCTCTCTCGCTCCCTTTGTTGTCCACTATTTTGAAGATACTATTAAAGCTTTTGTAACTTTAGCTGTTTTCATGCCTCTGGTTGCAGCCCTGGGAGGGATTGCAGGAAATCAGACCATAGCGATCGTCGTGAGGGAAATTGCCATCGGCCAAGCTGATTGGATTTCCGCAAGAAAAGCGCTGCTTAAAGAAATGCTGGTTGGTATCGGAAATGGCATTATCATCGGGTTAATCTTAGCTACTATCTCTTATTTATTAATGAAAAATCCATATTTAGGGTTTATCTTGGGATTGGCCATCATTGCTAACATCTTCGTTGCCGCCCTCCTCGGGACTATCATCCCTTTATTCCTGAAATTACTCCGGTTGGACCCAGCACTGGGGTCAGTTAATCTTCTCACTATGTGCACTGATACGATTGGTCTACTCTCTTTTCTTGGGCTGGGAACCCTCTTCCTGAGTAAACTCGTATAATCCACTCATGTCTCTTGAGCAATCTGAAGCCATCGTCTTGCGAAGCTTTATCGTCGGCGAGCAGGATAAAATTGTTGTCCTTTTTTCTCGAGATAAAGGAATTATAAGAGGTGTTGCTAAAGGTGCTCGAAAATTCGGAAGTCGTTTTGGAAGCAGTTTAGAACCTTTGTCCCTGGTTAAAGTATTTTATTATGAAAAAGAAAGAAAAGATTTAGTCACTGTAAGTAACTGTGATCTCGTTGAATCTTTTTTTGAGATCCAGGACGACCTTCAAACATCCTTCACACTTAGTTATTTTGCCGAACTTATAGAAGAATTCTCTCCTACAAGGGCAAAAGACGATACTCTCTACCGCCTGTTGCTTTCTGTCCTGAATTCGCTCAAAGGCGGGGGAGATTTAAGCTTTTTAACCCGGTATTTTGAAGCCTGGCTTCTTAAAATAGATGGAGTGCTTCCGGAGTTAAATAAATGCAAAAAATGTCGGAAAATCCTTACTGACTCTGGTTGGCTCTCTCCTAAAAAGGACGGTGTCTTTTGTAACCACTGCGCATCCCAAAAAAGAGAAGGAATTACGCCTGAATTAGGCTCCTTTGTTCAATGGATCAAAAAAAACACTCCTCCAAAAAAGGGACCTCTGCCCTTTTCCACCTCAGAACTTGAAAGCATCAAGAAAATACTCCAAGATATCATTATTTTTCATCTCGAAAAAAAACCTAAAACCCTCCGTTATCTGAAGTGAACGGGCAGATAGGGTCAGGTCTTGCTTTTTGCTTTTCTCAAAAATCTCATACAAACGCATTAAAATCTCACTGCAAGGATGAAAGCGACATAGATATTTCCTATCTTCAGGATGAGAGTGCCACGCCCCCCTACCCATTTATAAAAGGAGCGGGGTCGCCCGCAATGTAATGCATAAGTATGAATTGCGTATGTATGAGTAAAGGCAAAAAGCAAGACCTGACCCCACCAACTTGATTTTTTGGCAGAAAAGAATAAACTATTAATCTTTTACGGAGATAAAAAATGAAAGGAGAAAACGTGAGTCAATGCAAAATATGCGGTAAAAATATTGATCCAAAAATTCCCTTTTTCGTCATTTCCTTCAATAAAGAGGCTATTGAGAACGGAACCAAGAAAATAATCCAATCCGAGGAAGGAGCTTCTATCTGTGAAGAATGCGGCAAGGAAGGCCTTACCTCAGTTCTCAGGCACCTGAAACTCATCCATGATTCTGATACTGAGCTCAATCAAAAGATGCAATCCATAGAGAAATCAATCAATATGGAAGCTTTGATGAAAGAGTTTGGAATTTCAGGGGAAAAAATGGGAACTAAGAATCAATATCTGGCAAGATGTCCCTTCCACGATCAAGAGGCATCTTTCTTAATCGACGCTAAGACAAAGGAATATTTTTGCTTCTGTGAAGGATTGAGAGGAGATGTTTTCAGCTTCGTCATCAATTACGATAGAGATGTCAACCATAAACACATGACTTTGAAACAGGCCGTTGATTATCTGATGGAAAAATTCCCGATTCAATAGCTTGCAGTCTTCGCAATTTTATCCCGATAAAACCTCAAAGGAGAAAAAAGATGCGATTTAAACGAGTTCTGTTAATTTTCGCTATTTTCTTTTTGTTTGCCGGAGTAACCTCCTTTTCCCTCGCTGATGAAGGCATGTGGATGCCACATCAGATGAAAAACCTCAACCTCAAGGATTTAGGTCTTAAGATGAACCCAGATAATCTTTACAAGAAGGACGGAACAGGCCTGATGAGCGCCGTGGTCTATCTGGGTGGCGGGACTGGAGGATTTGTAAGCTGCGAGGGTCTTATTCTGACAAATCATCATGTAGCTTTCGGTGCCTTGCAGCGAGCATCTACTGAGAAAAAAGACCACATTAAAAACGGATTTATTGCCTGGGGTAAAGATGAGGAAATTTCTGCCAAAGGTTACATTGCTGATGTTCTTTTAGGATATGAAAAGGTGACAGATGAGGTCTTATCCCGTATAAGTCCTCAAATGTCTTACATGGAGAAATATAATGCCATCGACAGGGCAAAGAAAAAATTGATTGCCAGAGCAGAAAAGGAAGGAAAAGACATCCGTTGCACCGTGGCTAGCATGTACAGCGGAAATGAATATTACCTTTTTCGGTTTAAAAGAATAAAGGATATTCGACTCGTCTACGCCCCGCCGCAGGATCTCGGAAATTTTGGCGGGGACATAGACAATTGGATGTGGCCTCGGCACACATGCGATTTTTCATTTTTAAGGGCTTATGTTTCAGAAGATAATGTTGGCGTTGATTTCAGTCAAAACAATGTCCCCTATAAGCCAAAATCCATATTAAAGATCTCTATCGAGGGTTTCAAAGAAGGAGATTTTACTTTTGTCATGGGTTATCCTGGAAGGACATACAGAAATTATTCTCTTTCAGAACTTCAATTTGATATGGACGCCATGTTGAAAAGAATGGAAATCTATAAAGATACTATCGCCTTCTTTGAAAAAGCTGGAGAAGAATCGAGAGAGATTCAAATCAAATATGCACGTTTGATTACAGGGCTCAATAACTCTCTAAAAAATTATCAGGGAAAAATTGAGGGAATGGGGAAAACATCTGTCGTTGACCGGAAAAAATCCCAAGAAAGGGATTTTCTGGAATGGGTGAATAAAGACCGGGAAAGACAGAAGAAATGTGGAGAAATTCTGGGAAAAGTAAAGAATTTTATGCAAAAATATTCCGTGTATTACTGGAAAAATAACTTACTCTCAGGACTTGTGAGTTCTTATTTTGGCCCAGCCGTACTTGCCCAGGGATACAAAGTTTGGAGGACTGCCGAAGAGAGGCAGAAACCGGATATGGAAAGAGAGCCTTCTTACCAGGAGCGGGATTTGCCTTTCATCAAGATGAGAATCCAGCTTGCAGAGAAAGGTTATGACCTCAAAACTGACAGAAGTTTTTTAAAATACACGCTCAAGAAGCTTTTTGACCGTCCTGAAGATCAGGTCCCTGCAGCTTTTAAAGAAATCATAGGGAAACATTCGGAAAAAGCTGTGGATGATTATGTCGATCATCTCTATGATAAGACATCCCTTGCCGATCCCAAAAAAAGACTGGAGTTTCTCGACAAGAAGCCGGTCGAGCTCATGAAACTTAACGATCCCATCCTCAATCTTGCGGCAGAACTTGAAAAAGAAATGAAAGTTCTAAGGGAAGAAAAGAAGGCCCTCGATCAAGAACGTCTGGAAATGAAAAAAGTCTATGTGGATTCTCTTATGAAGCTGAAGGGAGGGAGAATTGCTCCTGACGCTAACTCTACAATTCGTTTTACCTATGGATCTGTCGAGGGATATTACCCCAAAGACGCTGTATACTATCTTCCCCAAACAGCTTTAAAGGGAGTAATCGAGAAAGATACCGGGAAATTCCCTTTTCATGTTCCTGAGAAACTTAAAGAGCTTTATGCGGAAAAAGATTTTGGCCCCTATATAGATAAAAAACTAAAAGATATCCCGGCCTGCTTCCTCAACACCACAAACGTCACTGGAGGAAATTCAGGCTCTCCTACTCTCAACGCAAAAGGAGAACAGGTAGGCATCATTTTCGATATGACCTATGAGAGCGTTATAGGAGATTACTATATCGTTCCAGAGCTGCAGAGAACTATCAGCGTCGATATCCGCTATGTTCTTTTTATAACTGATAAATTTTCAGGCGCAAAGCATATTATTAAAGAATTAGGATATTAAAACAGACTGGCTTGAAATTCTTATTTGTAACATCTTCTTTCGTTCAACCTTCCAGAGAGATTTACGACTAAATATTAGTGTTGAATATTGCCTTTGAATTCATGTCTATTTTCGTCTACTCAAGACTATTCAATATGTTTAAAAGGAATTAATTTTATTTGAAATTCGTGTTTTTTTGTGTTATGAGTTAGTCAAACAGTGATTCATCCAAAATCACTTAGGGAGGCTACTGATGATTAGGAAAAATCTTTCTCTTTTCCCTTTTTTATTTATATTTATTATTCTTCTTGCCACATTTTCTTTTTCCCAACAGAGTGGCAGTTTAGAAAAAATTGTTATTTCTAAGACTGAAAAAACTCTTGAAGTTAGAGTACTTTTAAGCTTTTTCTCTTACTACCGCCAGTTTGAACTGTCTGGACCTAATCGAGTTGTCATCGACTGTTTTGACACAAGAAGTATTAAGGCACCTCGTTTCCTCAGGGTGAATGCTCTTGGAGTCCGTGGAATCAGAACAGGTATGTTTAAGCCTGGTACAGCCAGAGTTGTTTTTGATATGATCGATCAAATTCCCCCGTATAGAATCGAGAGTATTGAGAATGGATTGAGAATATTATTCTGGCCGGAAGAAGAAAAGGTTATTGAAGAAAAAGTAGAAATTGAAAGAGAAGATGCGATTTGTGATATAAAGGTCAATCCTGTGAAGGCTAACGTGAATGATCCGATATTTGTGGATATGAGCGGGTCTCTGCATGCCAAATCCATGGAAGCAGAAGTTTTTGACAAAGAAGGAATGAAAATCACCTCCCAGAGGCTAACTCCAGATTCTCCCAAATGGGAGACAAGATTTGATACGCCAGGAGAGTATTTTTTTAAGGGAAAAGCTTTCAGCACGGAAGATAAGCCATCTGAAAGTCTCTGTGAAGCCAGAACGTATATTAATTTTCCGCCTGTTAGCAAATTGGAGTGCAGCCCATGTAAAGATAAAATCCTAAAACCTATCACTTTGGATGCTACCGGTTCTGCTGACCACGATGGGCAGGTTATCAGGGTAGACTTTGAGATCGCCGATGAGGAAGGAAACTTAGTCGATAGATTTACGGATAATGAAATACCTTTTTCCTGGGAAAAAGTATTTGAAGATAAAGGCGTATATACTGTAACAGCTATTGGCACGGATGATTATGGCGCAATGTCCGAACCAACCCAGGTTAAGGTAGTAGCAAGGGGAGGCAAAAAGAGACTTCGCATCCTGCTGGATGCAGGTGCTCTGGCTGCCCGAGGACAAGGAACGTATATTGTATTCCCGGTAGGACGACTGGGCATAGTCTATGAGATCTTTAGCGGCACGTTAGATATCATTATCTCAGGAGGGGGAGCTTATTCTAATGCCAGTGCACCCTGGAAGTCATTCTACAACGGCAGCCTGCTTCTCAATTTACACCTTGGACCTGTTTTCATCGGAGCTGGCGCTGGTATCACGACAGGGGACCAAGAAACATTGCCAGAATCCTATGGTGAAGCCATTGCCAATATCGGGATCGACATGTTTTCAATTAGTAAAACTAAATTCTCTCTCCTCTTTGAAGCAGCGGGACCTGTTACGGATTTATCATTCAAAGAACACCATAAAATAATGGCCGGTTTAAGGCTTACATTTTAGCCTAAAGAAAAGCCCATTACGGAAAGGATCTTACTTTATTTCAACGGACCGATTGCTTTCTCAACTGCCTCTAAAATCTCCCCGGATTCCACAATCTCCTTGAGCTTGTTGATATCATTATAAAGAGGACGATCTTCCTCAAGGTGATCGACATACTTGCGAATGATGCGAGCAGCTGCTTGTACACCTTTGCCTGGTTTGATGGGCTTTCGAAAATCTACGGCCTGGGCACCGGCCATTAATTCCACAGCAAGAACGGCCTGAGCATTGTCGATAATCTGTTGAGTTTTTAGAGCTGTGGTCATTCCCATGCTGACAAAATCTTCCTGGTCGGCTGCAGCAGGAATGGAACCCGTGGCAGCTGGATGAGAGAGTACTCTGTTTTCAGAAACAAGTGCACCTGCCGTATACTGAGAAAGCATCAGACCCGAAAACATCCCGGCTCCTTTGGTTAAAAAAGCTGGCAACCCCACACTCAAATGGGGATTCATCAGCCTGTTTGTCCTCCTCTCAGAAAGAACACAGACTGTGGTGATTGCTATTCCCAAAAGTTCAAGGCCAAAAGCCATGGGAGTCCCCTGAAAATTGGCTCCTGTAAGGACCAAGTCATCTTCAGGAAAGAAAGTTGGATTATCAGCAGCACCATTAAGCTCGGTCTCGAGCATGTAGCGAGCCCACTTGAGAGCATCCCGGGCTGCCCCCATCACCTGAGGGGTGCTCCGCAAACTATAAGAATCCTGGAGTTTTTTGCCTTTCTGAGCTAAAAGCTTACTGCCTTCTGTTATTTGTCTGATGTTTTCGCTCGCTTCCAGCGCTCCAGGATATCCGCGAACTTTATGCAACCTTTCATCATAAGCCATCATGTTGGCGTTGAGAACTTCTAAAGTCATGGCCGCTGCAATCTCAGAGTTTTTTACCCAGCGCTCTGCATCGTATATCTCCAGAACTCCCAGGCCGACGATGACGTTGGCACCGTTAATCGTGGCTAAACCGTCGCGGGCTTCATAGACGATAACCGGAATGCCAGCTCTATCCATCGCTTCCTTCCCAGGCAATCGTTCTCCTTTATAAAAAGCTTCACCTTCTCCCATGGGTACAAGAGCCATCTGCGCCATAGGAGAAAGATCGCCACATGCTCCGACCGAACCTTTTTCACAGACAACAGGTGTTACCCCTTTATTAAGCATTTCCTTCAACGTCTCTACGACAACAGGCCTCAAACCTGAATGGCCATGGCAGTGGCAATTTATCCGGCTCAGGATGGCTGCTCGGACAACATCAATGGGGAAGGGTTTTCCGTATCCTGCGGCATGGCTGTAAATTAAATATCTTTGGTATTTTTTTACCTGCTCTTGCGTCAAAACAACTTCCGAAAGTTCCCCGATGCCTGTGTTGACTCCATAAATTATTTCTCTTTTCTGCATTTTTTCCTCAAGAAGGTCTCTGCATTTTTTAATTCTTTTCATCGCCTCAGGATGAATAGCTATTTTTTCGTTTTCCCGAGCAATTTGGGCAACTTTTTCTACGGTGAGGCTATGTCCGTCCAGTGTAATTGTCATGATTTGTCCTCCTTAAACTATATACCCGTCTGAATCATTGAGGTTAAACTTTAATAACTTTTATTATTTTTTGGGTACTTAGCATTCTATTTTATATTTTTGCAATGAATTATAAAAGTTATCAAAGTCTGACTCTAGACCGAGTTCAGTCAAAAATTTCCCTCTTTACCCAAAGATAAACAATCGTAAAAATGCCAAAGAACAAACTGAACACCACAATATTTAGCTTAATCGTCTTGGTCATGGATAAGACAAAGAGTAAATCAAAGAACCACATGCCCATGGCCACCAAGGATGCCATGAAGCCGCATTTTTTCAGCTTTATAAGCCCGAAAGCACCTACATAAAGAAAAATAGACAAAATGATATCTGGAGCGGCCATGGCGTTGTAGACATCAGGATCAACAGGAATTGTCGGAGGAAACGCTTTCCCTAGCAATCTTGCCAGCCAAAAAATATCTATAGCAAAAGCCGCAAAAAACATAGCGACAGAAATGATAATCAATCCTAGAGGAACTTTATTGGGAGCGGATCTCAACATTTGATTTCTATGGGAATTGTGATTGGCGTTGGAAAATGATTTGGGCCTGGTATCAGCATTTGACATATTCAGCGTTCAGGAGAAAAAAACTAACTAAGAATGTTAGACAGAAAAAGAAGACATGTCAAATTTTTCAAGGCGCTATTTAAGGACAAACACCTAGATAAAGAAACGGGCCTGATACATGACACTAAAGCAAAACATTTATTAGTCATTCAATTTGACTCTTTCCTAATTAACTGATATTCTTACGCCACGCAAGCGAATAAGGATGGTGGGCCATGAAATGTCCTAAGTGTCATTTTGAGAATCCCGACGATACCCTTTATTGTGGTAAGTGTTCTACTCCGCTTAAACCCTTAGAGGAAATCTCTCCCACAAAAACTCTCGAAACACCCGCAAAAGGATTAACTAAAGGGACCACCTTTGCCTCCAGGTATGAGGTCGTCGAAGAGCTCGGAAAAGGAGGCATGGGCAGGGTTTACAAAGCCCTCGATAAAGAGATTAACGAAGAAGTTGCCATAAAACTCCTAAAGCCTGAAATCGCCTCTGACGAGAGTACGGTTGAACGCTTCCGGAATGAATTGAAATTTGCCCGCAAGATCGCTCATAAGAATGTCTGTAAGATGTATCACATGGCGAAAGAGGAAGAGACTCCATACATCACCATGGAGTATGTTCCGGGTGAAGATCTGAAGAGCCTGATAAAAAGGAAAGGGAAGTTGGCAGACGATGAAGCGACATCAATAGCTAAGCAAGTGTGTGAAGGCTTGGTTGAGGCTCATGAGTTAGGGGTCGTACACCGGGACCTAAAACCGCAGAACATCATGATCGACGAGAAAGGCCGGGTACGGATTATGGATTTTGGGATAGCCCGTTCGGTTGAGGCACCCGGGGTGACAGTGACGGGCGTGATGATCGGAACACCGGATTACATCTCCCCTGAGCAAGTAGAGGGAGAGGAGGCGGACCAGCGGTCGGATATCTATTCCTTAGGAGTGATTCTATATGAGATGGTGACAGGGAGTGTTCCTTTTAAAGGAGACACAGCCCTTAGTGTTGCTTTAAAACATAAGACTAAGGTCCCTACACATCCAAAGAAGGTCAATCCTCGCCTTTCAGAAGACCTTAGCCGTTTGATATTGATATGCATGGAGAAGGACAGAGAGAGAAGGTATCAGACTGCAGCAGAGCTCCTGGCGGACATACAAAATATTGAGGAAGGGATTCCCCTCGGGGAGAGGAAACTTCCAGCCAGGAAGAAAAAACTTCTAAAGAAAAAACTTGAAATCAAATGGAAGAGTGTTTTTCTGTATGGGGGAGTTCCTCTTCTGCTGGTTTTGATCATCGCAGGTGCAGTCTATCTATTTACAGGACGTGCTGGAACCATCGATTCTATTGCTATCCTTCCGTTTGAGAATCTTACAGGTGATACTGAGCAGGAGTATTTCGTCGACGGGATTACTGACGAGTTGATCGGGAAGCTGGCCCGGGTCAGAGCGCTCCGAGTGATTTCCTTCTGGTCAATGATGCGGTACAAGGGATCGGAGAAATCCTTGCCAGATATTGCCCGGGAGCTAAACGTGGATGCAGTGGTAACAGGGACGGTGCAGCAGGTAGGCGAGAGCGTGAGCATTCGGGTGCGGTTGATCGATGCGCTTCCTGAGGAGCGGAACCTTTGGGAGGAGACATATGACCGTGTTATGACCGATGTTTTGATGATGCACAACGACATAGCACGGGCCGTTGCCCAGGAGATTAAGGTCGCGGTGACACCGCAGGAAAAGGCACGCCTTGCCAGTGCCCGCCAGGTTGATCCCGAGACCTACGAGGCCTATCTGAAGGGTAATTTTCATATGAACCAAGGCACGCCAGAAGGATACCAAAAGGGTTTGGCCTATCTTCACGAAGCAGTCGAGAAGGATCCGTCGGATCCCTTGGCGTATGCAGGGCTGGCGGCCGCTTACATCACAATCGCTCATAGCGCTATGGCTACACCGGACGCCTTGCCGCGAGCCAAAGCAGCAGCACAAAGAGCATTGAGGCTGGATGATACGCTGGCCGAGACCCTTGCCGTTTTTGCTTTTATCACGGGATACTACGATTGGGACTGGGAGAAAGCGGAACAGGCCTTTCAGCGTGCCCTGGAAATCAATCCCAGTTTAGCCATCGCTCACTATCACTACTCGTGGTATCTTGTCCTGTTCGATCGCATGGATGAAGCCATAGAAGAACATAAACGGGCTCAGGAGGTAGATCCGCTAACGCCTTTTCATACTGCTTGGCTGGGAGGATTGTACTGGTATGGGGGACGATACGAAGAGGCGATAGAAGAAACTCGTAAGGCGCTTGAACTGAGTCCCAAGAGCTGGTCAGGGTTGTACGTACAGGGACATACCTACGCAGACGCGGGGATGTATGATGAGGCCATTGCCGTGTTCCAAAAGGCGGCGGCGCTCTACCCAGAAGAATTAAAATATGCCCTTGGACGTGCCTATGCGCTGGCTGGCCGGAGGGATGAGGCAATGAAGATACTGGCTGAATTGGAGGAAAAGGAAGCTGCCCCATTCAGTGCTTGGGGTTTAGCCGCATTGTACACAGCCCTGGGAAAAAAGGATGAGGCATTCCGATGGCTGAATTACGAGCACCACCATGCGTGGTTTCCTTGGGTCAGGGTGGATCCTCAATTCTTTCCTCTGCGCGACGACCCACGCTTCAAGGATCTGCTGCGGCGGATGAACCTCCCTCAGCGGGATGAATCTCCCTGAGTATATTTCCTTAAAGTAAGAATCGCAAACAAAGATTACAATTATGAGTTCTTGATTGAGCTTTTGGCATCAAATTCGTCCTGTGCTATATATCCACAACAGGATGCTCGAAGAATTAGCTTCCTCCCCGGTTTTCCTTCAGGTTGTTTTTTCTCTTATTGCTATAATCTTTTTTTCTCCTTTTTTATCCAATAACTCAACCAATCGCTTGGGCATCTCCAGAATCCTAAAAGCAAAGGCTGTATCCAAGTATAGAGAATTCCAATCTATTGGAGTGCAAAGTCCACAGCAGCTTTGGCATGAAGAGCAGTTGTATCATATAGAGGAATTTCATAATCTTCTTGACGGACGATTAAAGGAATTTCCGTGCATCCTAGAATCACACCTTGGGCCCCGCGTTTGACAAGATTTTGGATGATACTTTGAAATTTCCCTTTTGAAAGCTCCTTGATCTCTCCCAAACACAGCTCATTATACAGAATATCGTGAATGACCTGTCTTTCCTTATCCTCAGGAATCAAAACGTCTATCCCATGTATTTCTTGCAAACGTCCCTTATAGAAATCTTGTTCCATTGTAAATTTTGTGCCGAGCAGTCCCACTCGGCTTTGTCCGTTTGCCTTGACAGCTCCTGCTGTGACATCAGCAATATGCAGCAGAGGAATCTGGATTGCCCTTTGGACCTCATCAGCCATCTTATGCATGGTGTTTGTACAGATAACTAAAAAATCAGCTCCAGCTTTCTTCACCCTTTGAGCCGCCTCGATCATCAACCGGGTCAATGATTCCCAGTCTCCTTGATGCTGCAGTTCTTCCACATCATCAAAATCCACAGAATAGAGAATACATTGCGCTGAATGAAATCCTCCTAGCTTCTCCTTGACGGTCTGATTCATGATCCGATAGTACTCCAGAGATGACTCCCAACTCATTCCGCCGATCATGCCTATAGTTTTCATGTGCTCCTCCCTTCCCGGTTACACATAATCCTTAAACGGGAATGTATTTTAGCCAAAAACATAGGAAATTCGTTTTTTTGGACTGCATTAAGTCCGGCTCATTTTTATTCAATTTCCGCCTTCTGACCTGCTCTGTAGATAATAGTAAATAATAATAAATAGAAGAAACATACCCTGTCAATGAAGAATTCGCGATTAGTAGAAGAAATCAGCGGAAATGCCGGAATAATGCAGATATAGAATAGACCTTCCCCTCTAAGTCACAGTGTTTCATGGTCCGTTTAAAGAATTGATTAAGCCAACAGGTCCACTTTCCCTTCCAAATTGACATCGCATCCCTGCTGTGATAATAGTTGCATCAACATCGAGAGGAATCAAGTGAGCTTCAAGTGAGAGTCTTTCTTCCATTCCATAAAAGGGGATGAAAATGGCTATCAAATGTCCTAAATGCAATTTTGAGAATCCTGATGGTACTATTTATTGTGGTAAGTGTTCTACTCCACTTAAGCCTTCAGAAGAACTCTCCCCCACAAAAACTCTCGAGACACCCGCGAAAGGATTAACGACAGGAACTACTTTTGCCTCCAGGTACGAGGTCATCGAAGAGCTCGGAAAAGGAGGCATGGGCAGGGTCTATAAGGCATTAGATAAAGAGATCAATGAAGAAGTCGCCATAAAGCTCTTAAAACCTGAAATCGCCTCTGATGAAAGTACGGTTGAACGCTTCCGGAATGAGTTGAAATTTGCCCGCAAGATCTCTCACAAGAATGTCTGTAAGATGTATCACATTGCTAAAGAGGAAGAAACTCCATACATCACCATGGAGTATGTTCCTGGTGAAGATCTAAAGAGCCTTGTAAAAAGGAAAGGCAAGTTAGCAGACAAGGAAGCAATATCAATAGCCAAGCAGGTGTGTGAAGGTTTGGCTGAGGCGCATGAATTAGGAGTTGTGCATCGAGACCTAAAACCGCAGAACATCATGATCGACGAGAAAGGCCGGGTGCGGATCATGGATTTTGGGATTGCCCGTTCGGTTGAGGCACCCGGGGTGACAGTGACGGGAGTGATGATCGGGACACCGGACTACATCTCCCCAGAGCAAGTAGAGGGAGAGGAGGCGGACCAGCGGTCGGATATCTATTCCTTAGGAGTCATCCTGTATGAGTTGGTGACAGGAAGAGTCCCTTTCAAAGGAGACACAGCGTTGAGTGTAGCTTTAAAACACAAGTCCAAGTTACCCCCAGATCCAAAGAAGCTCAATCCTCGCCTTTCAGAAGAGCTTAGCAAGTTGATATTGATATGCATGGAGAAGGACAGAGAGAGAAGGTATCAGACTGCAGGAGAGCTCTTATCTGAATTAGACAAAATAGAGAAAGGTATTCCAATAGCAGTGAGGATTCCGCTAAAGAGAAAGCTTGAAATTAAGTGGAAGAATATTCTTCTCTACGGCGGAGTTCCTCTTCTCTTGATTCTGCTCATTGCAGGTGCAATTTATCTAATTACAGGACGCGCTCAAGCAATAGATTCAATAGCAGTCCTGCCGTTTAAGAACCTCACGGGAGACTCCGAAAAGGAGTATTTTGTTGAAGGGTTTACTAATGAGTTGATCTGGCAGTTGGGTCGGATTAGGACTCTTCGAGTGATTTCTCTCAGTTCAGTGATGCATTATAAAGATATGAAAAAGCCTTTGCCGGAGATTGCCCGTGAGCTGAATGTGGATGCATTAGTAGAGGGGACAGTGCAGCAGGTTGGCGACAGCGTGAGCATTGGGGTGAGGTTGATCGATGTGTTCCCTGAGGAACGGAGCCTTTGGGAACAGATGTATGACCGGGCCATGGCCGATGTGTTTATGTTGTACAGCGAGGTAGCGCGCGCCATTGCCGGGGAGATCAAAATTAAGCTGACACCACAGTTTCCACACTGATCCCGCAGTTTCGTAATCCTTTTAGCTTTTTTGTTGACATCTTTTGTAGGGAAATATATAAGTAAAATCTCTTAAAATCTAGCTAAGGAAAATTCGTAAATCTTGGAGGGAAAAAAATGGCAAAAGAAATGAAAAAAATCATGGTCACCGGCTCAGTTGGTCAGATTGGCTCTGAATTAACCATGGCTTTGAGAAAGAAATATGGCAATGATAATGTCCTCGCCACCGGCCACAGAACAGAGCCCAGTCCTGGGCTCCGCGATTCTGGCCCGTTTGAATTTATAAATGTCGCAAAAAAGGAGACGATCGAAGAAGTCGTTAAAAAATACAACATCGACACCATCTATCATCTGTCTGCAATTCTTTCTGCCGTGGGAGAAAAAAATCCTGTACTCTGCTGGGATGTGAACATGAACGGAACCTATAACATCCTTGAAGTGGCCTTGGAACATGAAATGACGAGAATCTTTATTCCCAGTTCTATAGCTGCTTTTGGCCCTGAAACTCCCCTTGATAATACTCCTCAGGAAACAATTTTAAGACCAAAAACGATGTATGGAGTGACCAAGGTTGCTGGAGAGCTTCTCTGCGATTATTATGTCAAGCGCTTCGGACTTGATATTCGAGGCTGCCGCTACCCGGGCATCATAAGCTATGAGACACTGCCTGGGGGAGGAACAACAGACTACGCCGTAGCTATCTATTTTGAAGCCGTAAAAAACAAAAAATACACCTGCTTTGTGAAAGAAGACACGAGACTCCCGATGATGTACATGCCAGACTGCCTCAAAGCTGCCGCAGATTTAATGGAAGCAGATTTTTCCCGATTGAAACATCACTCTGACTTCAATGTGACTGCTATGAGTTTTTCTGCTGGCGAATTAGCGGCTGAAATCAAAAAATATATTCCTGAATTCACTTGTGAGTACGAGCCCGATTTTCGGCAGGAAATCGCAGATTCATGGCCCAATTCTCTTGACGACTCTGCTGCCCGTAAGGAATGGGGATGGGAGCCTAGCTACGATCTGGCTGCTATGACCAAGGATATGCTTGAAGTTCTCAGTAAACGCCACGCAGAGGGAAAACTGCATTATTAATAATATCTGTATTAGCAGGCAATTAGCTTAAAAATCACTAACTCAGAAGGAATTTTCATGCTGATAAAAATAAGATCCTTCGCCTGCCATGGCAAAGATTATAACAAGTAAAAAATAAAGAGTGAAACGCAATAATAAACGGCAAACGGTTAAAAAAGATAGACCTGAAATTGGATTTTTGATATAGTCTAGAAACTCAAAGGAGGTATTTAATGTATGGAAAGATAAAAGAAGATTTGACCAAAGAAATTCAATCTATTCACGATGCAGGCCTCTACAAATCGGAAAGAATCATAATGACTCCCCAGGGAGCAGCAATCGAGGTTAAAGGCAATAAAGAAGTCCTGAATTTCTGCGCCAATAACTATTTAGGCCTGTCAAGCCACCCCAAAGTCATCGAAGCAGCCCATAAGACTCTTGACGAATGGGGATACGGAATGAGCTCAGTTCGCTTTATCTGCGGGACTCAAGACATTCATAAGGTTTTAGAACAGAAGATAACTGCGTTTCTCCAGACAGAAGATACCATCCTCTATGCTGCCTGTTTTGACGCCAACGGAGGAGCCTTTGAACCTCTGATTGGAGCAGAAGACGCCATAATAACCGATCAGCTCAACCATGCATCTATTATTGATGGTATCCGCCTCTGCAAAGCCCAAAGACTCATTTATAAGCATGCTGACATGTCTGATCTCGAAGAGAAATTAAAGGAAACTCAGGGAGTCCGTTACAGATTGGTGGCCACTGACGGTGTGTTTTCCATGAATGGTGATATTGCAAAACTTGATGAAATCTGTGAGCTGACAGATAAATACGACGCCATGATAATGGTTGACGATGCCCATGCAACAGGATTTATTGGCAAAACAGGGAGAGGAACCCCTGAATACAGAGGAGTAATGGGCAGAATAGATATCATCACAGGAACTCTAGGCAAAGCCCTCGGAGGTGCCTCAGGCGGATTTATTTCCGGAAGAAAAGAGCTCATCGAGCTTTACAGACAGCGCTCAAGACCCTATCTTTTCAGCAATACCTTAGCTCCCGTTGTTGCTGGTGCGTCGATTGCCGTCTTTGACCTCCTTTCTGAAACTACAGAGCTTAGGGATAAACTGGAAGATAACACAAAGTACTTCCGGGAAAAAATGACAAAAGCTGGATTTGACATAACACCCGGAGTCCACCCTATTGTTCCTATTATGCTCGGTAAATTTGAAAATGATGCCAAGCTTTCTCAAGATATGGCCCGCGATCTCCTTGAAGATGGAATTTATGTCATTGGATTTTACTATCCTGTTGTCCCTCGAGGCCAGGCCAGGATAAGAGTCCAGCTCTCAGCAGGCCATGAAAAACACCACCTGGATAAAGCCCTAGAAGCTTTCACCAAAGTCGGAAAGAAATATAACGTTATTCCGTAGTATAGATAAGCTTCTGGGGTCAGGTCTTGCTTTTTGCTTGTCTCAAAAATCTCATACAAACGCATTAAAATCTAACTGCAAGGATGAGTGAGGGCGGCCTATATATCTCCTATCTTCAGGATGAGACCGCCACGCCCCCTTGCCCATCTATAAAAAAAGCGGGATCGCCCGCGATGTAATGCATGAGTATAAATTACGTTTGCATGAACAAAGGCAAAAAGCAAGACCTGACCCCACCAATTGATATCAGTCTGACTCTTTTATCTTTTCCATAGTGATCCCGGTATAGCCATAAAACAAAGAAACGAGGGGATTCAATAGATTCAGAAAGGCATAAGGAAGATAGAGAAGAGGATTTACTCCTAAGGTCGCGCCCATAAAAGCACCACAGCTATTCCAGGGAATGAGAGGAGAAGTAAGAGTTCCTGAATCTTCTAAACAGCGAGAAAGATTTTTGGGGTGCAGGCCCATCTCATCAAATGCATTTTTATACATCCTTCCTGGAATAACAATCGCTATGTACTGGTCTGAGGCAATTACATTCAGCCCGATGCAGCTGAAAATAGTAGTTGCCACAAGTGACCCTGTTCTCTTTACTCTTTTAAGAAGGGATTCGGCTAAAACCTCTAACATCCCCGTTTTCTCCATTATGCCGCCAAAAGAAAGGGCACAGATAATCAAGGCTACTGTTGTCATCATACTCTCAAGACCGCCTCTGGTCAGCAAGTCATCAACCATCTTAACTCCTGTCTGAGAAACATACCCAGATTGAGCAGTCTGGATTACTTCGGCCAAAGGTCTTGATTGTGTGATCATGGCAAAAATTCCGCCCAAGACAGTTCCTCCTAACAAAGCAGGCAAAGGAGGAATCTTTTTTACGACCATTACTATAACCAAAAGGGGAGGAAGCAAAAGAATGGGGTGAATGAAAAAATTTGTTTTGATGGTGGAAAGAATTACATTGATGTTTTCTGCCCTCATGCCCCCTCCCGAAAATCTAGTTCCGAGCAATCCATATAGAATAATTGAAATAACATATCCTGGAGCAGTTGTGTAGACCATATGCCTTATATGGGAAAACAGATCTGTTCCTGCCACAGCAGGAGCTAGATTGGTTGTATCTGAGAGAGGTGACATTTTATCACCAAAGTAAGCTCCTGAAATAATTGCTCCGGCTACCATAGCAACCGGAACTCCCAGGCCTTGGCCCACACCGATTAGTGCAACTCCGACTGTTCCAGCTGTCGACCAAGAAGATCCTGTTCCCAGAGAAACGATTGAACAGATGATAAGAGTAGCCACAAGAAAAATTCCTGGAGAGAGAATCTTTAAACCGTAATAAATCATTGATGGGACAATCCCTCCCATAATCCAGGTGCCGATCATCGTGCCGACAACCATCAGAATCAGAATTGCGCCCATGGCCAACATAATCCCATGAACCATCCCTTCCTGAATTTCCTTCCAGGGACGTTTTAAGATAACGGCAATACAGGCAGCAACAGTAGCAGCACTGATTAATGGGATGTGAGGTGGTTGTTTGAAAACACCGATTGTCAAGGCTAAAGCAACAATTAAAAAAACAACAGGAATAAGGGCAGTTCCTAGCCTTATTCTCTTCCTTTTATCTGTCATGCCTTAATGCTCAAAAGTTAAGTTAAGAAATTTTAAGCGATAAGACAGCAAAAAGCAAATAGCTGGGATCAGATGTAAGCATCTCCATTTCCGTGATAATTGGTTGCTATGTTCAGGACAAAGGTTTTGGAAAATAGCTGCAGCGACCATTGAAGAAAGTTAATGGGGACGTTCCCCAAAGTACCACCCTTTAATTCATTTATTTAATTAAAAAAAATATTGATAAAGGCAGCCAATTTCTAATATGAAAAGGATGGTACTTTGGGGAACGTCCCCGTATTCCATACAGCCTTCGCCAAGCAGGGAACCCGACGGAGAGTAGGGCGTCGAGTATGCGGGGTCAGGCCTGATCTCGAAGAGATGAGTTACTGGAGGCTATTATTTCAGGAGATCATCCCGGGTAAGAAGGGAAATAAACTTGTAACCTTTCTCTTCCAAGTTTTCCCTCCCTCCTTCAAGACGATCAACTAAAGTCAAAGTCAAAACTACCTTCCCTCCTTCTTCTTCCACTGCTTGACATGCTTTTAGTGTTGATCCTCCACTTGTCACTACATCATCAACCACAGCCACCTTCCAGCCTTTTTCGAAAGGGCCTTCTATCATTTTCCGCTCTCCATGTTTTTTTGGCTCTTTACGAACGATAAAGGCGGGCAAAGGCCTTTCTGTCTCAGCACTCAGTGCAGCAACAGCGCTGACAATAGGATCTGCTCCCAAAGTGTAACCGCCGATAGCGTCTATATCAAAAGGTTTGAGTATATCCAGGATCAACCGCGCGCTAAGAAAGGCTCCCTTTGGGTCAAGAGTTGTCATTTTGGCATCGATATAATAATTACTCGTCCTTCCAGAAGTAAGGACCCGCACAATACCTGTTGTTAACGACTTATCTTTGACCAATTCAATAAGGTTTTCTTTCAAATTTTTTTTATCCAATCGTTCACTCCTCATCCCAGGCTAATATTTTTTGCTTATTTTAATACCCCTGTAATATTTTTTCAATATCTCCTTATAGCCAGCTCCAGCCTGTGCCATTCCAAAAGCTCCTACCTGGCAGAGACCAACTCCGTGTCCAAATCCTCTTCCATAAAATGTGAAATGCGTGATACGGCCTTCCGTATCATATTCTCTGTCTATTACAAAAAGTGTTTCCTTAAGGCCCAAAACTCTCCGAATTCTTAAGCCTTTGACAACAGTCTGAGTCTCCCCGCCCTTGATTAAGACCTCAACAACTCTCTGGGACTTTCCTCTCCTTTGAGGAATAATATCCTCAAGCTCGCCCACCGGATAATACTGATTTATCCTTTTCTCCAATGCCTCCTGTGATATTCTTAACTCCCAGCGGTTGAAGGGCGAACTCCTGTCCATGATATTTGTGTGAGAAGGATAAATAACTTCCAACAACCGAGTCTCTCCATCCCTTTCTATTATCCTTACCTCATCCCCTGCCAGGATATAAACATGAGAAGCAAAAAAGTAATCTCTTCCGTCCCTTCTCAATAGAAAGATGTCGGGGGAGAGCCGGAATTGTTTCTTTTCTTTCTCCTCCTCTAATTCAATCGTATCTTTGTTGAGCGATTTGAAAGTTCCCTGGTGAGCTATATTTTGATAATTCTGGATGACCTTCCCCAGGCAAAAAGCCAGCTCTCCCCTTGAAAGGAGTCTTTCCAAATTTAGAATTGCCTCCGAGGACGAGAATATCCCTGCCTGAATGAGATAAGCCAGATTATCTCTTTCCTTGCTTTTCAGGTTTTTAAAATCTTTCATGATGTAATCTTTTTCTGTGTCGTACAACAAATTTTCCACTCTGTTATGCCAATCAAAGGTATCAATAATAAGATTTCCAAGAGTTACAAAATTCATGTGAGAAGCTTCTGGAGTGAACTTGTCATTATTTCTTCCCAGTAAATCCAGGGCATTCCTGATCCAGCCTGTCACCTCTGTAAAGGAACCCTCCTCTCTGTAATAATCAGGATTTATTTCTGGAGGAATCACTTTTAAACTTATGAGAAAGGCAATTTCTGGACTGATATTTTTTCCGCTCATATGAATAGGCTCTATCATATTTTTGCTCTTCAGCAACCACTCATTCTTCTTTTCATAAACACAATCTGTGCTTCTCAAATAGGGCAGAGCAGGACCGGTGAAGATGTTTTCCACATCTTCTGTCATTCCTCCACAAGTACTTGTATAAAGAGCATTGATCACTCTCCCCCTATAAAGGGCAACCTCCCCATACGTTAGCTCTACAGCCTTGCTGCTCAGAGGATGCTCAGCGCTCATTCCTTGGTAAAATTGAGCTTTCGGCGAAGCACCAAGGTCAAAGCCCAGTTCTTTATTCAGTCCTAAGCTTCTGATTGCATAGGTTCTGGCGGCTACAGCTTGAGCTTTATGGGCTTCAAGTTCGGGGTAGGTATAGGGAGAAAGCTCGCTGGGAACAACGCTTTTTAAGTAATCCTCAAGGTTTAAAATATTGATCAGGACAATACCTTTGGAGCAGGCTCTGAGGACAAATATACCTCTATAATCTCGTCCGTTAAAAGTGAGAAAGCTCTGGGGATTGCCGGGAACAAAATAAAGAGCCGCATTATCGCTTAAGCCCTTCAGTTCATCATTTACAAGAATCCAGAGAAGTTTTGACTCCTCCTCTGTGATATCTTCTCGCAAAATCCAGGTTTCCGCAATTCCAATTTCATTCAGTTTCTTGATGAAGCTCAATGCGTCGCCTCTTGTTAAAAAAGCTCCAACCTTGACTAAAAAAGCTCCAGAAATTTCATTCTCATCATTCTTAACAACATAAACTTTGGCTTCAATCTTTTGCCTTAGATCTTGAGCTATTATCTCTGCCTCTTCCCTTTCTTTACTCTGGGCAACCTGGATGACAAATTTTTCGGTTAATTTTTTCCGCCGACCTTTTATATAGACCTCATCTACGTCATCAGCCAAAAGTTTGTAACTTGCATTGACCTCGTATACCTTCATTCCAGAAGAAGAACAAATGTTTATGCTTCGCAGATTTACGCCGAGCCCTATTTTTACTACGGGTTTCTGGATCAGATATCCATGAAAAAAAGTCTGCTCTTTTCCAAATTCAGCCGGTGCCGCCCAAAAAATGCACAAAAAAAGAATGATTATAATAATATACTTCAGGGATTTGTAAGTGGCGCTGTGCATTTGCTGGCTTTTTCCTATAAAGGCATATATAAAAATTATCACGATATGGAGAAAAAATCAATATATGTAACCTCTTTATTTATTTATACAATATATAGTATTATCTTCAACTATTAGGTATATATTCTATAGGAATTGTAAGAATAAATCAAGAACCTCTTACAAGTTGTAACCATCTCGCTTTTTGCGCTAAGGAAGTGCTCAGGCAATAAGGTTAAAAAACACGTTGCTTTTGCTCCAACGAATAAATGGGGACAGGCCCCTTTTTTGTAACAAAGAGAACATTTTCAACTCGTGGACGGAACAACAGAAAAAGGAGCTTTCCCCCCCCATGGCATTTTCTGTTGACTTGTAAGGGTCAAACGCTCAAAATCTAGGTGAATATGTATCCTGAATTATTTATAAAAACTGCCACTATCTTTATTTCGTGAATAATTCAGGGTAAAAGTTAAACGGGATAAAAGGAGAAAAAATGAGAAAAAAAGTTCTCTTCCTTTCGATTATGCTCGCCTTCTGTGTTCGAGGGATGGCGGAAACATCCAGCCTTTCTCAAATATTTCTTCTTGGTAAAGGAATAAAAGATTTGGACAAGGATAATTTGGGAGAAAAGGTCTCTCTCCATATCATCATCCCAGACATGCCCACAGCTCATGAGCTTGCAATAGCTGGAGATATCGCTGCCAGAGCTAATCTGGAGAGTCTCGTCATTGATTTCTCCCTCGTGAAAAAAGAATCGGAAGTTAAAAGCATACAAAATCTCGAGAATCCGATTCTTATCGGCACAAACCTAAAATGGATAAAAAAGTTGAAAAAGCCAAAGAAGATAAATCTTCCCAAGCTCGAATATAATCAGGGACTCATCTCTCTCCTCTATTATAAAAATAAGCCGCTTGTGGTTTTAACTGCAGGCTCACAAGAAGCGCTCCTACGAGCAGGCCGCTCTTTTTTTCTCAGATGGCCCTACCTCTGGGAAATCTGGGGACGAGAGGAAGGAGTAACCTATTTTTCTTTGGAGAAGGATTTAACTCAATTCCTTGAAAAAAAAGATACAAAACCTGAAAGGATAACTATCAAAGAAGCTCTTTACGAGTTCCCGCAAACAAAATCACCTTATCAATCTTTAAGAAGGCTGAAGTTTCGCTCAGGCGAGATAAGAAATCTAGTAGTCGAGATAGAGTTTTCGGATAAAAAACGAAAAGATAAAGCATTCGAAAACCTTGAATCTCTTCGCCTCCAGCATCAAAAAGGACTGAGCCCGGATATTCTCTCTTATCCAGGCTGTGCTCAGATGACTTTTGAACTTCGCTCCGAGAATGAAATCTCCAAAATCATTCTGCATCGTATGGGATACCCTAAGAGAATTCTCACTCCTTCCTATAAAGCTCCCATCAAGCCGCTCTCTAACGGAAAGAATTTTGACCTGCTCAGCTTATTCTCTGCCAAAGGATTCTATTCTGATACTGATAAGGACACTATTTTGGACAGACTTGATACATCTCTCATCATCCCTCAAGATTCAGGCCTCTTGGGCTCAGCCCAACTGGCATCAAGATTGGTTTTAAACACAGCCGGAGCTTCCTTCCCTATTCTATTCCTGGACAAAGAAATTGAAGAACAAAAGGCATTAGTCTCTCCAATCCTTATTGGTCACGATAACATCCTCAATAAAGAACTGATCAAAAAGGGGAAATTAAAGATACCGCCTTTGCAGGAAAGCTGGGGGATGGCAAAAGTAGTTCCTGAAGCTTTCAATAAATCCAATGCATTAGCGATTGTCGGGGCAGATAGATTTGGGCTGGAAAAAATTTTGACCTTCCTGAGCAAAACCTTTCCCTATTTTGATGACTACAAAGAAGGCAACCCTCAAATTACTGATGTGCCTTCTGATTTAGAAGGATTCTTTAAGGGAGAAAAAGGCAGTGCCGAAGCGTACTTCGACCAAAAGATGGAAAAACTTGCCGAGGATATAAAGGGCAAAGTTTTCGAGTCCATTAAAGCTGAACTTTATCTACCTCAAAAGAACCAAAAATTCGAAGAATATACCAGGAAATTCTTTGAAAATTCAGCTCGTTCAGAAAATTTAGAAATCAAAAGTTTCGAGCTCAGGGAAAGTAAAACAATTTTTGAAAAAGAAAAAGAGTTTATTTGGGAGGGAGATGAGGCACTCAAATTGATTCAAGAGAAAATAAAAACACTCGATGGCTCCAAGCTTCCTCTGAAAATAAACTTAGGTCTAAGCGAATCACCAAAAGTTAGAGAAAAAATAAAAATGCAGATCGAGAAACTTCTCCGCCAAAACAATATCGCTGGATTCGAAGTCAAGGTTCTCTCGGCTTATAAGCAGGGATTCTTCTGGCTTATAGAGGAAATTCTCCCCTCTCTAAGCGGTAAAAATATCAGTCGCCTGACAATCCGCTTTGCTGAAGAAAAGGAAAACCTGAGCAAGCTCAAACGATTTTACTCCGAGCCCTATAGATGGCTCCAGGAACTTTATCCTGTTGATGAAATCCTCTCCAAAGAAACCAACCTTCCTCTTGAGAGGATTGAATTTGAGCTAAAAAAGGAAAAAAATCCTGTCTATGAAGTTCTAGCTTTCGATGAGAAAGGCACAGTCTTATTGAAGAAAAGCTTCTCTCCCCGAATAAGAGAAGCAATCTTCCTCAAAGTGCTTCCTGAATGGGGAAAAGTTAAACTCACCACAGGCTGGTTAAAAATAGAAAAAGGGAGAGAAACTGTTCTGGATAAATCCCTAAAATGCGACCTCGAAAGATTCTGGGAATACTATCAGGATGAAATTCTTCCTGCTGTCTATTCCTATGTTATGAAGAAGACAGGAAACGAGCCCAAATTTTCCAAACAGCCTTACTTTAAAAGAATCCTTATAGAGATGTGGTTCAGCGAGCCTGATTATAAATTAGGATTTGATGAAGAAATTGTAAGCAGCCTGGAGGCCATTCATGATGAAATTTATTTTGACACCCTCGACTTTTTAAGGGGTATCACAGATGTTGAGATAGAGGAAAAGGATGCTCCAGAGGATACCTCGCGCTACTCGGCACCGGGGAATGTTCTTCCTTTAATCCACCCTTCTCTGGAAGGTGGGAAGGGAAAAATAAAAGTTATCTTTGAAGACTGGCAGGCTCGGAGCCCGCAGCTTAATCTGAGATGGAAAGAAAAAGGGAAAGAAGGATACAGCAAAAAAATTGCCTTCCCCTCGATCAAACCCAAAGCACTGCAAGTCCCATCTTTTATTTATAACGGCCAAAAAGAAAGAATTGAGAATTTGATAATAGAGGTGAAGGTTGACAAGGAAGCTGAATATCTGATGCTCATTGATCTTATGGATTCATACAGACGCCTATTGAGTGAAGGCATCATCCAATCCTTTAGTTATCCAAGGCTCGAGAGGGTAACCATAAAAATCCGATACAAGGAACTTGAAAAGGAAGAGCCTCTCCTCGTGTCTCCGAGAAAAGCACCTGAGAGAGAAATTATTCCTTTGACCCTGTTGAAAGATAAGTTAATAGTCCCCACAGACAAGATCATATCACCCCAGATGTGTTTGGACATCGTCCACCGTCTAAGTCACTTCAATTCTATCCTCAGCTATTTTGCTGGCAGGTCTTACGAGAATAGAAAAATCCCTGTATTGGAAATATTCACTCCTCTAGAAAAGTACACATCCCTTCCCCGCCTCATCACCTTCAAGCCGACACTTTATCTGAGCGCTCGGCAGCATGCCAATGAAGTCTCCTCTACAAATTACGTCTTAAAATATGCTGAGCTCCTGGCAAAAGATAAAACTCACCAGGAATATGTAAAAAAAATAAATTTTGTGATTCATCCGATGGAAAATCCTGACGGGGCAGAGTTGGCCTATGAGCTTCAAAAACTAACTCCTTTCCACAGCCTTCATGCTGGGCGATATAGTGCTCTTGGCATAGATGTCGGCCATCAGGTTAACGCACCCAAGCCGCTCCTTCCTGAAGCAAAAGTAAGGCGTAATCTTTATAACCGCTGGCTTCCTGATGTTTACCTCAACCTCCACGGCTATCCTTCCCATGAATGGGTACAGCAATTCTCCAATTATTCTCCCTATCTCTTCCGTGACTACTGGATTCCTCGCGGCTGGTTTTCTTATTACAGGAGCCTTTCTCTTCCTATTTACAAAAGATGGAAGGAAGCAGGAGAGGAACTGAGGAAATTTATCACAGATGAAATAAACGCGAATGAAAAAATAAGTTCTTCCAACAATAAGTTTTACGACCGATATTACCGCTGGGCCTCTCGCTGGCAGCCCCATATGAATTATCTTGAACTATACGATGGAGTTAATCTTTACATAAAGAGACGATCTTCCAGCGAGAGCAAATTGTCAACGCGGCGCAAGATAACCTTTGTCGAGGAAACACCAGAACTCATGGATGAAACAGCCCACGGGAACTGGCTTGGTTTTCTCTGTGAGCAGGGATTGACTTATCTGAGAGCTCATAGTAAATATCTTTCCCAGGTCAAGTTCGAAACTGCTCGCTTAGAGGAAGAAAACCAGGATAGAATCCACATTTGGTTCACCAGAAGCCGCCCGGGGAAGGTAAAAAACACAGGCAAAAAATAATTCACTGCAATTTGCCTGTCTATAAAAAAATAAATATATTTACTATTTAGTAAATTCTTATTACAATTTACGTTCCATTAAATAGGAGGCATTCATGAAAAAAATCTTTTCCGCTTGTCTTTTGAGCCTTTTTCTTTTGAGCTTAATTACTTCTCCCGGGCTTAGTCAGGAAGCTTCCGACATCCTGAAAAAAATGGTCGAAGCCCAGGGTGGAAAAAAAGTCCTCGAGAAAATCAAAGACATGACTTCCTCAGGCACCTTAGAGATGGCACAGATGGGTATGACCGGGTCGATGACCATGTATAAGAAAGAGCCAAACAAAGTACGTATGGATATTGAAGTGATGGGAATGATTATAACTCAAGCATTTGACGGAGAAACAGCATGGTGGGTCAATCCTCAGACCGGAGGTAGAGAAGAAGTGCCTGAACGGCAAGCAGAAGATATGAAGAGGATGGCCTTAGGGATCGATGCCTTTATCTATCCTGAAAAATACGGCATTTCTTTTGCTTATAAGGGAAAGGAAAAAATTGAAGAGAAAGACTACTTGGTTTTAGAGCAAACTTTTTCCGACGGTCATAAAGCGACTCTTTATATTGATCCTAAAACATATCTTACCCATAAATCCAAATCTACTACTGTGAACCAAATGGGAGTTGAGGTTGAACAAGAAACCTTCGAGTCTGATTTCAAAAAAGTCGACGGGATGACAATCAGCCACTCTATAATTATTTTTCAAGACGGCGAGGAATTCATGAAACTTACTCTCACAGAGATAAGTTTCAACTCAGGCTTGGAAGATTCTTTGTTTAAGATGAGTGAATAATTCTTTTTTATTTAGCTGAAAGCTGATTAATTTATGGGGTCACCCATTAGAAGGGGATTGTCAAGAGGATAGACTTCCATATTTTACTTCCATATTATTTAATTCTTCTTTACAATATACACGTGGCAACGTTGGGAATTCTTTCGCGCCCGTTATTTTCGACTTTTAGGTTGCAGACTCTTTCTGCACCAGTCACCCATCTGGATCAAGGCAATGAGTTGCCCCTGGCACCTGAGGGTGCCCCAGAAAACAATCGGTGCCATATCATGTCCAAAACGAAGGCTAACAGACCTGTGGTTTGGGACCAACCCCTGGTGGCTCATGATATGGGCAAAAGAGTTTCTCAACATTCCATTCTTTAGGGCTGCGGCAGTTTTCCAATCAGGCCTGTTGGTTTTGAGTCCAACCCCATTCTTGGTTCACTGCCGCAGCTTGTTTATCCAAAAGCTTTCATCGGATCATAATCGACCCTATCCCGCATAACAAAATAAGAAGCCCTGGCCAATTTATGGGCTAAGGCTTTGATGGCGACTATCTTGTTTGTTTTTGCGGTTTTTCGTTGATAGAACCTTCTGGCATAAGAGCAATAGCGTTTGGTATAGTTGGCCGCTTCAATAAAGGCCCAGGCAAGATATTTATTACCGTTTTTACGATTCCCTTCTCCTTTCTTTTTCTCGTTGGAGAGTCTTTGACTCCCTACACATCGGCAATAAGAGGAATAATTACCTACTTTGGCAAAGCGACGGATATCTCCGGTCTCAAGCGAAATAGTCAAACCGAGAATATCTCCCACTCCTGTAACGGTCTTTAACTTCTGAAATTCAGGGAGAAGCTTCATTGTACCAAGAGCGATCTTCTCTATTTCTTCTATTTTCCTCTTTAGAAAGCCGATGGTGGAGATGTTGGCTTTTGCCGAAAGTACCACATAGTCTGTATCAAAGAGCTCATCGATATCTTCTTCTCCAAGTTTTTTGACATCATCACCTCCAATCCGACACCCTTTCTCACGATTATACAGACTCTGAAAACTTAAAATATGAGCAGTTCTATGCCGGACAAGCATCAAGCGTTTCCGCAAAAGATCTCTTATAGCCCGTTCCTGCTTAGGATAAATATGCCCTTCCGCCAGGATTCCTAACCTCAATAAATTGGCCAGATGGAAAGCGTCATGATAATCGGCGGTGTGCTTGAGCCCTTCATACTGCTTGATGGCTGAAGGATTGGCCAGATGGAGTTTGTAACCTGCTTCCATCAACCCATCCACAAGCCAGTACCAGTTGAATGTCGATTCCACAACCACACCTACGATCCCTCTGCGAAAAAGCTCTAACTCATTTAGAATCAGTGGCAAGAAGTTAGCCACTTTGGCCTTGTACACCCGGTTTCCTTTCTCATCAAGAATACCCAAGACGGTATTACTTGAATGAAGATCCATTCCAACAAAATATTTCACGTGATAACCTCCTTTTTTTTATTGAATTTTACCACGTGTATAAACCTTCGTGTAGTTTTCCCTTCTAGATGATTATCAGGTCTTGCTTTTTGC
>CAYTBG010000028.1:0-16811 GCA_964435925.1 uncultured Eubacteriales bacterium
TCCAGCTCTTGAGCCAGCCCGGTGTGAACCAAAGGATCTTGCCCTCCCTGCCCCCACTGATGCGCTGCCGTTCCTCAAAGCCAGCCAGCATGTCGTAGCCGTAGTCTCCCTGCACCCTGACGATCTCCTGGCCCGCTGCCTGCAGGATCGAGTCTACCCGCTTGAGTGGATCATAAACGCTGACGTGACACTTCTTCCCATACACGACGACCATCTTGTGATCAGGGCACCATTCACGGGCCTGGGTCAGCCTCGTGAGAAGATACTCCTCCAGCTTATCCGGCAAGGCGTGCAGGCCCGGTGGCGTGAAAAGGATCCGGCGCGGATTCAGAAAATCGCTCTCCATTAGATGGGCTATCTCAGGATGCAACATCCCGCAGGATATGATGCAGCGGTCCTCAAATGTAGGGTGAATTATTTCGGCCATCGCTCTCTCCCTCCAACTGAATACCATTCTGGGGCGGGTTCGTAGTCATCCTCTCTAGAACGACCGAACCATGTACCAGATCGATGTTCTTGATCTTGGCCTGAAATAGCCTGCTCTCTCCCAATAGAGCAACGAACTGAAGCCCGTGGCTTCGGGGCTTGATCCAGGCTGCGTCACGCATTACCTCTTTCTCTTGCCCTGTACGTCGTCGAATAATTCGGACACACGCCCTGATTTTCTAAGCGACGGTTTTGCTCTCTCATTGTAAATCTAATTTAGGATTCCTATCAAGCTTTTGAGTGATAAGTTTCGATATAGTCTCCTCCTTGTTTCGTTTCAGCTAAATTCGGACAGATGAAGGCATTTTTCTCCATATATATATAGGTAACATGATGATGTGATGCACCTCCTCCGGGTATATGTTATGCTACCCGGGAAACAAACAAATCTAATTAGGAGGTGCACAAATGAATTATATGGGTATTGACCATCATAGGCAATACTCTCACATCACTTTACTGGATGAGAAGCGAGAGAAGCTCAAATACGGAATGGTTGGAAATCTTCGCAGTGAGCTGGATAATTTTCTCTCGGGCATCGAGGAAGTGAAAGCGGTTGTGGAGGCTGGGAGATCCAGCTACACGATTGTGGATGTTTTGGATGATATGGGAATTGACGTGACTATTGCCCATCCAAAGGAAGTGAAAGCGATAGCCAAGGCTAAGATAAAGACAGACAAGCGGGATTCTTGGATGTTGGCTCATCTTCTCCGGACGGATTTGATTCCGGAGGTCTATAAGCGTTCTCGGGAAAATCGTTCTTATCAACGGATTTTGCGTCAGAGGGCATTTTATGTAGGAAGCACGACACGGGTGAAAAACCGGGTTCATGCGCTTCTTTCACAGCAGTCAGAAGATGTCCAGGAGGAGATATCTCGGGTAAAGAATCTTTTTGGCACAAAAGGGATGAAGGTGATTAGGGGGCTTAGTTTACCTGGAAATCAGAAGGAGTTACTTGAGGCTCTTGTAAAGACCTTTAATCATCTAGAGGAGAGACGGAAGGAGACAAACGGATTAGTAGAGAAGCTTTATATTGAGATACCTGAGTGGAGATCACTTTGAAATTTCCTTCAATAAAAACCGCCGAAAACAACATAAGAAACATCTCCAATAAAAATCATTAAAAATAACTTTTATTTAAGCATTTCAGAAGCAAGAATCAGCGGATGAACAACCAATATTTTCCCTAAATTTTGAGATTCCTTTGATAAAATAAAATTGTGTAAATCATCAGATTCGGAAAACATTGTTTTTATACCCAGCAACTTGCGCATTTGAAGCCTGCAGGTTACACAAGGAGATACAATTATATCAGGCTTTACAGTGCATATTTCATCTGCCAGTGCTTCACCGATTTTCTCAGCATGTTCTGCCCATCTTTTCTCAAAACCTCGGCTTCCACCGAATCCACAACAGTTTGTTTTCAATTCAGTTATGTCGGCAACTGGAAGCATTCTGATGAATTCAATTAAAGAATTTTCTTCTTTCAATACTTTTAAATGACAGGGAATCTGGACCGCAATTCTTAATTCAATATTATTGAAAAATTTCCTTGAAACCTGCTCAAGAAGCTGATGTTCTGAATCTGCTTTTATTTCAGCTCTAAAATTATCTTTAATTCTTAACAACTCTTCCTTAAGAAAACTCGTTGCCTCGTAAAAATATCTTTTCATTTTTTTGATTTCATTCTTATTGAAAAACTTCTCGGGATGATCAAAAAAAGGAAGCATACAGGAGGGGGAAGTAAAAATGACTGGTGTTTCAGAATTAACATATTCTTTTAATCCTGTTATTGATTCTTTTAATTTCGTTTCACCTTCAGCCTTAAAACCTCTTGCAAACGCAGGTTCGCCACAACAATATCCGCTAATTAATTCAGTTTTATACTCGAATTTTTCGAGTAATTTTATAGCGGATTTTACCTCAGATGAACTAAAGAAATCACCCACGCAACCAGAAAAAACTACAGCTTTTCTTTCATCATTCTTATCATAATTTGATAACCTTTTGTGTTTCAAAGGTTCAAATCTTAAATGATTCAGGTTCGCGAGTCCGAACAAACCTGCAAGCTTTCCAAGTAATTTTGAATTTAAGATAGCTTTCGAGAATCTTCCTGTTTTTAACACTAATCGACATAGCAGACGCGATTTTGACAAAATTTTATCAGGAAAGCTTGCAGATTTACGAAGATATTTCTCTTCAAAAAATGATTCAATAAGCTTCGCAACATCAACTCCAGTCGGGCATTCGCGCCTACATGTTTTGCAATGCAAACACAAGTTAAAAAATTCAAGCAAATCAGAGCGCTCAAAAGGCGCCTTAACATGCCCCGAAATTATTTCCCTTAAAAGATTGATTCTTCCCCTTGAGGACCCTATTTCTCCTTCAATACTGCGGGTTACCGGGCAAAAATCCTTGCATTTTCCGCAACCATGACAGGCTTCGATAACATCAATAAATTGATTCAAAGCACCGGAATCTTTATGATTATATCCCTCATAAAATCTCAGAAAATCCCGAGCTTTGTATTCTCGCACAGGCACAATTGAAAGGGGATTGAGCCTGAAATTTGGGTCGAAAATTTTCTTTATCCTTTCAAAATAAGGATAAACTTCACCCCAGATTTCTTTTAAATAAGGCGTGCGTAAAAGCCCGTCACCGTGTTCGCCGGAAGGAACACCTTTTAATTCCTTTGCAAGCAAAGCGTGTTCATGTCCAAGATTTTCTATTAATTTAGGAAAGCCTGGCGACATTCGGTCCAATCGAGGCGAGAAATGAAGCAATCCTTGTCCTGCATGACCAAATAAAGCAGCTGAAATTTTGTACTTTTTCAACAGATTATTCAAACCAAGAACAAACTCTGAAAGCTTATCCATCGGAACCGCTGCATCCTCAATCCAGCGTACAGGTTTATCCCCCGCAAGGCGTGATAAATATGCAGATGCAGAGCGACGAATTTCCCAGACCCAGGCGAGCTCCGAAGAATTTTCCGCAAAATGAAACTCAAAGGCTGAAGAACGTTTTATCAATTCATTGGCCTTTTTACTCAAATCCTCAAAATCGTTGCCGTCAAATTCAACTAAAAGAATAAAATCACTACCCTTTGGCAATCTAGCATATTTCTCTGGTTCTTCAGTTGCAATAATCTGCAAATACTCACCTGCAAGCGCTTGCACTGTCGAGGGATGCAAATCCAAAAAATCCTTAACCTCAGAAAGTGCAGTCAAAGCATCTTTATAACAGAGAAGGACCGAATTTCTAAAAGCAGGCAATTTCAAAAGGTCAAGCTCAATTTTTGTAAAAATGCCAAGAGTACCCTCTGAACCGCAAAATATCTTTGCAAAATCAACTTCACCGTCTATTCTTAAAGCTTCAAAAAGATTATAGCCGCAAGAATTCCTGAAACTCTCAGGCATTTGTTTCTTAAGAGTTAAAGATGCTTCCTGAAGCAACTCCTTGACCTGATTTTGATATTTCAAGGGAGTTGAACCGTTTTTTGTGACAATGATTTCTTCTGCATCAGAAGTAATAACTGACAAACTCTTAACATAGTTTTTTGTTGTGCCGTAAAGCAAAGAATGGGCGCCCCCTGAATTATTTGCAGTCATTCCCCCTAATGTTGCATAATCTGATGATGAAGGATCTGGCGGAAAAAATAATCCTTCAGGCTGAAGAGCTTTTATGAATTTCGTACGAATTAATCCAGGCTCTACTGTTGCAGTGAGTTCTTGACGATTAACATGCAAAATACGGTTCATGTGTATCGAGAAATCAAGAATAATTCCTTCTCCAAGATTTTGCCCTGCAACTCCTGAACCAGATCCCCTTGCTGTGACAGGAATTCCTTCTTCAGCTGCGATTTTAATTGTGTTAATAACATCATCTTTATCTAAGGGATAAATAACTGCTGCAGGCAATAAATAACATATCGATGCGGAATAAGCATAAATGCGCCTTGTTAATTCATCAAAAAATACTTCCCCCTTTATTTTCTGAATAAATTTTCTTTTGGCCAAATTTGTAATTTCCATGTTCACCTAAATGACATCAGACAGGACAATATCCTGCTTAAATCAATTATCTTTAGATTGCTGGGGCTATTTATACTTTTTCCATTTTTTGGCAATTCTTTCCACAGCATCCAAAGAGGCTTGGATTTCACTCTCTGTATGAGCAGTAGAAACCGCTCCAAATCCGTGGAAGATATTGAATCCTTCCTCGAGCATGGCTAATTTGAAAATTTTCTCTCTCAATTCTAAATCACTAACTTCCGGATTCCATACCTGCTCTGGAAATGTAATGCGATCAATCTTTTCCTGGAGAAACTGCACTCCAACACAGGAGCTGTTATCAGGCACCAGCTCGCCATAACCAGTACATTTAACGTTGAATCCATGAGCAGTGAATATCTCCTCAATTCCGTTCCTAATCTTTGCCCCTAATTGTCCTATTCTTGGGTAAATTTCCGACTCGTTCTCCATCAGATATTTGACATAAGTTAAACCGGCTAACATAGAAGCAGGATGGGCAGAAAATGTCCCTCCTTCAAACTTCACTTTCTGATCAGGTTTCGTTTCTGGACTGCAGAGTACCATCACATCATCTCTTCCTGCCACTGCGCTGACTGGCATCCCCCCGCCTATAGCCTTGCCGAGGACAGTTAAATCAGGTTTGATAGCGTATAAGCTTTGAAGTCCTCCGGCATGAAAGCGAAATCCAGAAATTACCTCATCAAATATAAGCAGGGAATTGTATTGCTGGGTCAATTCTCTTGCTTTCTGGAGGTAATCTTTACGGGAAAAAATAAATCCCCCCGCCCCGATAAAAGGTTCCAGGACAAAACAGGCAATTCTTTCTCCATGTTCTCTGAATTTTTCTTCAAGATCTTCCATATCGTTAAATCTGGTCATGACTATCATAGAATCAGCGCCAGGGGGAAGACCGGCTGATTCTAAGTGATGCAGACCTTGGTCATAAACCGTAATTCCCTTTAGAGCGTACGGGTGAGCCCCATGCCAGCCTCCTCCCACCTTTATCACCAAATCTCTTTTTGTAAAGGCCTTGGCCAGCATTATGGCATACATCGTGGCTAGAGTACCGCTCGTAGTGAAACGAATCTTATCTGCCCCTATTTGGCTGAGTATGAGCTCCGCCAGTTCCCTCTGGTAATTCCCGGGAAATCCTGTCATCAACCCTTGACTTTTTTGGAAATAATCAAGGAGGGCATTTATAACTATTTTTGGATTATGCCCTAAAACATTGGCAAAATGTCCCTGCCAAAAATCTACATAAGTATTTCCATCTGCATCCAAGACTTTAGAACCGCTGCATTGGACATCATAGAAAGGAAAGGGGTCGAAAAGCCGCAGGCTATGGCTGCCTCCTCTGATTTGATACTGGGAAGCTTCCGCAAAGAGTGCTTCTGATTTATTGTGCTTTAATTTATAATTTTTAATTAAATCATTGAGCAAACTTTTTTTATCCATGATTAGTTCCCCAATCATTGAACAGTTCTAAGTAAAGTAAAAACATTTGAAACTTTCTAAAAAATATGTACTACAAATCATTATGTTTAGTCAAAATTTTTTAAAAAAATGAGGTTCAATCAAAGTTTGATGAATCAAACCCCTACAAGAAAAACACCTGAATAATGAGGCCTTTCCTTTATGCTCAGTAATTAGGTAACACTTTTATAATGTCATTCAGACTGTGTCGCAATTTAAAAATATGAAAAAGTTTGATAAAAATTTCCCATTTAAGGCTATAATTAAGGTGAACAAGCATATTAGATACTCTTTTTTAGGTAGAATGTTTTGTTCGTTTCCCATTTTAAATCTGGCAATTAATTGCGACACAGCCTGATTGCGAGGAGCGTAGCGACGCGGCAATCTCAACCTTTTTTTATGAGATTGCTTCATATTACTCTATGAGATTGCCACGCTCCCTTCAGTCGCTCGCAATGATACTTCTATCTCCTATATCATAACCGAAAGTGTTACCTAATTATTGAACAAGTACACCTGTCCCCTTTATTGACCTTCCTGTTAATTGATCTTTATTTATTGAATTGGGATATTTTTATGTTTCTCTTCTCCAGGCTTGATCCGACAGCTTTCTCCAACCTCGCCCAAGCAAGATTGTAATCAATCAAAGATTTAAGCTCCAGGGACCTTTCCCTTTCCAATCCCTCCTGAAACTGGAGAACAAAGTAGTTTGTAGTGAGCCCTACGTTCAGTTTCTTTACCTCAGCTTCCAACCTCTCCTCGGCCAACTCCCTGGCGAGCCGATAAGCCTGGACTCTCTTGGCATTTGTTTCAATATCTCTCACTGCGTTCTTAACGTCTAAAAAGACCTGCTTTTCGATGTTTTCCAGTTCAAGCTGGCTTTTCTCGAATTCCATCTTGGCCCTCACGTAATCAGCTCTTGACGTGAAGCTGCTCAGAGGGATAGAAAGAGTCAAACCGATGGTCCAGTTATCATAAAGCAGCTTAAAGGCGTCACGAATAGAATCAGTAGCGCTTCCTTCTTCTTTCCCTATGGGTGCTTGGAAGGGATCGCCATCAGGATAGATGAGTCTATCTCCTGCAAGTCCCGGACTCCAGTAAGATAATTGAAAATCCAGACCAGGGAGCATCTGATTCTTAGCCACACCCATGTTTAACTTATTTGTTTCTATGTTTATCTTTTTCATCCTTAGCTCAGGTCTTCTCTCTAATGCTTCTTTCAACGCTTCGTCTAAAGATATATCTTTTCGAATAAAGCTTGGTATATCCGAAGGGACAATCCTTTTCGTGCTCATCTCCCCTTCTTCAGTGAGGTAAAGCAAGTCTCTGAGCACATCTTCATTCCTTCTGGTAAGAGCTTCTGCTTGAAGGATGTCAGCCTCCCTGGAAGCCACGACTGCCTCAGCATTCAATATCTCTATGGGCGCTATTTTTCCCACTTCAACTTCCTTTTTATTCTTGGCCAAAAGATCTCGAGCAAGCTGTAAAGATTGCTGTTTGACTTTGTGATCTTCAATAGAATAGACAAGGTTCCAGTAAGCTTCCTGAACCTTGTAGATGGTATCCATAAGAACAGATTGGAATTGATTAACAGAAATATCCAGATTGTTTCGAGCAACAATGATCTCTCTTCTGCTAACGTTGAACCCAAAGCCCTTCAGAAGAGGCTGGGTGAAATTGAAGCGCAGAGTATTTCCATAGGTTGGATTCATGATCTGAAAGCCAGCTGTAGTATCAGATTTATACCCCGTTAAACCCAGGGTGAAGTTTCCTCCCGTGGGTATTTGCTGAACCAAAGAGACAGAATAATCATTGTACTTTCTCACAACAACATCAGCTTGTTCAAGCCACCAATAAGAAGGATTTTCAGTCCGCTCGTTTCCAAAACCAAGATCCAAGCGCGGCAAAAAGAATTCTTTGGCTTTAGTAAGGGAAGCATCAGCCAGATCAGGATTATAAACCTCTACAGCTACATTGAGATTGTCTTTCAAGGCTTTGACAATACAATCTTCCAAAGAAAAAGAAAGCACCCTTTCTTCCTGGGCGAAAGAGGGTTTGAAAAATAAGGTTAAAACTAAGACCAGAATAATACTCGATTTCATCCTCACGTTACTCCTCCTTGTAAAAAAATTATGTAAACAATAATCATAAATTTTATCATTCGTTCAGCCTAGCTTGTTTGTCTTGTTTCAATCAAATAATACGTATATTCTACCTCATTGGTTCAAAAAATCGAAAAATTTGTAGCAAAAAATTGGGGTCAGATCCCCTTAATATTCAGATCGGGGATAGGCATTCAGATCTAAAGAAAAAGAAGGTTTTTTCCCGCTCTTAAGTTTCACTAAACCCAGAGAAGCAACCATGGCTGCGTTGTCAGTGCAGAACTCGGGAGAAGGGATAAAAGAAGGCAAGCTTTGCTTCCGGCCAAACTCGGTAAAGTGGTACCTTAGCTTCTTATTTCTGGCAACTCCGCCACAGAGAACAAGCGATTCTGGATTGAAGAGCTTTACGGCTTGAGCCAAGTTTGAAAGCAATGCCCGAATCACAGCCATTTCAAAACTGGCTAAAAAATCGAAAAAATAAGGATGGCTCTTTGAAAGTTTATTTTCTTTAACCAGCTTTAAGGCAGCTGTTTTAAGCCCGCTAAAACTGAAATCAAGGCTACCATCCGTCATACGGGGCAGACCAAACGTGAATTTTCGGGGATTCCCTTTCTCCGCCAGTCCATCGATAATCGGCCCCCCGGGGTAGCCTAAATCAAGGAATTTGGCTATCTTATCCAGAGCTTCTCCCGCAGCATCATCTCTTGTTCTTCCGACAAGCTTATAATCAAGTTTTTTCTTCACAAAAAATATGGAGGTGTGCCCTCCTGAGACAACAAGAGCCAGCGCAGGAAAGGGAATTTTCCTGGTCTCAAGGAAAGCAGACTCAATATGGGCTTCAAGATGGTCTATTCCTATCAAAGGTTTGGCAAAATAGAAAGCCAGCCCTTTGGCAAAGGAAAGCCCGACGAGTAGAGAACCGATAAGGCCAGGTCCCTGGGTTACAGCATAAGCATTGATCTTTTCAAGCTTAAGCCGGGCACGGTCCAAGCACTCCTGGACAACATAGCCTATGGAAGTAAGGTGCTGGCGTGAAGCTAATTCAGGAACAACTCCGCCATAAGGAGCATGTATCTCGTCCTGAGAGAGGACTACATTGCTCAGGATTTTAAAGTCGCTGTTTAGGACAGAAGCAGAGGTCTCATCACATGAGGTTTCAATCCCTAAAACATTCATCATCTTAAATTCTTTTATCTTCCTAATGCTTTTAGATTTTTTTCGTAGGGAGGACGCACAATCCCTTTTTCGGTGATTATGGCAGAGATATACTTAGCAGGGGTGATGTCAAAGGCTGGGTTTTGGACCTTCACATTAGGAAGAGTCAGACATCGACCTCCGATCTCTCTAACTTCCTGAGGATCTCTTTCTTCTATAGGAATCTCCCTTCCTTCGGCCAGATTAAAATCTATGGTGTTTGAAGGAGCAGCCACATAGAATGGAAGACTATGTTCCTTTGCCAGAACAGCTATCGTGTATGTTCCTATTTTGTTGGCTGTATCGCCGTTTTTGGCTATCCTGTCAGCTCCTGTCACCACCACAGAAATCATTCCTTTCTGCATCAGGAAGCCTGCCATATTATCAGTTATCAAAGTGACCGGGATATTTTCCCTATCAAGCTCCCAGCATGTCAATCTTGCCCCCTGAAGGAAAGGCCTGGTCTCACCAGCATAAACCTGAATCTTCTTTCCCTCCTGGAAGGCAGCCCTGATTACTCCCAGGGCTGTGCCGTAGCCGGCTGTTCCCAGCGACCCAGCATTGCAGTGAGTCAGGACAGACTGACCATCTTTGAGCAGGTCCTTTCCCCAAATACCTATTTTCTTGTTGGTTTCTATATCTTCTCTCTCGATGTCCGTCGCTTCCTGGATCATTCTCTTCTTAAGCTGGGAGAAAGACAGACGCTTGTTCTTCTCGAAGGTTTTTTTCATCCTTTCCAGAGCCCAGAATAAATTGTGAGCAGTTGGTCTTGTCCTCTCCAGGCGGTGATAAATACGGTCAAACTCTTCATCCAGATTTTCTTCGCTCTCAACCCTCATCAGGCCCAGCGCCACACCATACCCAGCAGCAATCCCGATGGCCGGTGCTCCCCGGATAATCATCTTTTCCACAGCTTCAGCCACCTGATTGTAATCCGTGCACTCCACATAAACTTCCTTTACCGGTAACTTTCTCTGGTCGATCATGACAACTCTATCTTTTCTCCACTCAATTGTCGGCAGCATTCCTAACCTCGCTTTTCCAAGAAGGAATTTCAGGACCTCTCCAGTTCCATCTTTTCACCCAGGCCATGTATCTTGACCGAAACTCTTCCCATTCTTCTATAGGGAGCTTTTCCTTTAGACTCTGAAAGCAAAATACAATTTGAAGATCATTATCTCGAAGGATTTCTTCTTTCGGAAGCCCCAGCTCTCTCGCCATTACAGCTTCTTCAAAGCTTTTTTTGTAGTCTTCGAGGTGGCTCGAAATCTGAGATTGGAGATAATGATAAAAGCCGCAGCTTAAATCCTTATTGGTTAGTTTCTCTGCTGCCTTGAGGGCTGCAGCCAATATTTTCTGCTTCTCTTTTCCTTCGTTCCGGAGCGCTCTTTTGAGCATCGCATCTGTATATTTTTGAGCAGCAAAAACAGCTACCTGTTTTAGCTTTGATTTATCAAGAATACTGGCGTAGATCTTGAGAGCAGAATCTTCAAGCTTAAGTTCATCCAATGAAGAAGCCAGCCCTAAAAGGGAAAGCTCGCGAGCCCATTCCTCTCCCTTTTCAAACCCGTAAGAAAAAGCATTGAGAAAGCTTTCCTCTGCCACCTCCCACAATTCCAGGTTCAATTCAGCCATCCCTTTCAACATGAAGGCCTGGGCTGAAGGATGCTTTTCAGCCTCCAACTCAGCCTCGATTAAGGCTCTTTTGAAAGAAGCAATTGCCTTCTCAGCCTGGTAGAGCCGGGAGAACTTCTGTCCTTGAGAATAATAAAACTTAGCCTCCTTAAGATGGGAAACACAGGCAGGGAGCGAAAAAAGCAAAAAAAGAAGAAAAAGGATGATGAAGGATATTTTGGGGATAGGTCGAAAACTGGCAATCGTTTCTCTCGAGATAAGATTCTTATTCATTTCCCTCTTCATTTCCTTATTAATACAAACGCAATTATTCCAGTGTCATCGCGAGGAGCGAAGCGACGTGGCGATCTCGTTAATTCATCTTAAGAGATTGCCACGCCCTTTCAGGGCTCGCAATGACATTGTAAAAATATATATTGCGTTTATATTAGTTTCCTTCCTTTGTCCACTTTTTAATCGTATTTGCTACAACATCCTGGACTTCATCCTTTGACATAAGTTCAATGCTGAGAGAAGCCGCCTCTTCAGCAACGGTCTTCAAACCTTCAAGGAGTCTTGATTTACCCTCGAAAGCTTCGATATCCTTCTCGGCACGACTGACCTTTTCTTCGAACTCTTTAACAATTTTCCTAAAATCTCCTGATTCGAGCTCTTCATAGAAAAGGGCAGAGAGAAATGGATCCTCAAGTCCTAGGATGGGGTAAAGCCTGTTGAAAGCCACTCTTAACGCCTTCATGTCGTTACTCATTATTTCAGTCTCGTAAATTTTGTCCAGGGAGGAATAGTTCTTAAAAAAATAGAGGACATACTTAGGTGGCTTTTCCTCGATGCGCTCAGGATCAAGATAAACCTGCCAGGAGAGAATCTCCTTTTTCCATGCCGTGGCTCTTCTAATTCCCCAGAAAAGAGCTGCACTGAGAAGAGGAAAATGGAGATAGGATTTAAGAGGAAAAATTTTAGACAGGAAGCTTATTCCTTTCTCGACTATTTTTTCAAGAGGCGTTTTCTTCATGAATTAAATATAAGCTATAAAACGACAAGATTGACAACTCCCCATCGCTAAAGCGAGGGGATTCTCCAACTTATACCGGTTACCGGCTTTCGTATTTGGAGTTCCTGCTTCGCTGTGGATACTATTGTTTCCACTCCACAGGCTATCACCGAATGTCCTTCGGCTAAGATATTTATGCTTGCGTTTAGGTCTGCATTCTCATTATGTCCGCACTGGATGCATTGGAATTCTGCCTGTGTTTTTCTGTTTTCTTTTGCAATATGGCCGCAGATCCGGCATTTGGTGCTGGTATTCTTCGGAGATATAAGTATTAGCCTTCCACCCCTTAAGTCTAGTTTATAAGAGAGGTAGTTTTGGAATGTATACCAGCCCTGATCCAGGATGGAACGGTTTAGCTGGGATTTGAGTTTTACGTTCTTTCCTGGATTCTCTTTTGTCCCTTTTGCTGATCTGACCATGGCTTTGGTTTTTAGCTCTTCCATGACAATGAGGCTGTGGCTTTTGGCTAATTGTGTGGAAGTTTTATGCAGAAAGTCTTTGCGGACATTGGCAATATGATGATGGAGTTTTTCTATTTCTTGTTTTACCTTTCTCCAATTTGAGGAAAACTTGTTCTTTTTGCAGAGTTGTCTTTGAAGTTTGGCTAATCTTTTTAGGTTCTTTTTTAGAGGGGAGACTCCTTGTACAGCTTGCCCATCCGAGCATTGGGCAAATGTCTTTATTCCTCTGTCTATTCCTATCTGGGATTGCGGTATCTCTTTGGGTTGGGAAATACCTACCTCACAGTTAAAAGCTATATACCACTTTCCACATGTTTTAGATACGGTTACATGTTTAATTTTACCTTCAAGGTCTCTTGTTTTGGTGAAGCGCACTATGCCGAGTTTGGGGAGTTTAGCTTGGCCAACCTTTTTGGATAGTTGGTTCATTAAGGCTATTCCCTGGGGGAGTCTGAATGAATCATGAATTCCTTTCTTCTTGAACTTAGGATAGCCTCTTCTTTGGAAGAAGTTCTTAAACGCCTGGTCTAAGTTTTTGTTCACCTGCTGGAGGGATTGGGAAGGTGGAATGGATAGCCAGTCGTGTTCTTTCTTCCACTCTGTCAGAAGATTATCTAGATCAAAGCGGGATATACTTTCTTTTTTCTTTTCCCAAAGTTCCTTCTTTACGGCCAAGCCCCTATTCCATACATAACGACATGATCCTGCTGTCTGACTGCAGAGGGATACTTGCTTTTGAGTCAATCGAAGTGGATATTTGAAGCTCTTTGAGATTATCATTGCCTTTGAGATGTCTTCTGGCTTTCTATGTACTGTTTGATCTAAATTCCATGTTTTTATTACATACCATTTTGCTACTTTATACAACTGCTAACTGCTGCTGCTCTGCGGCAAGCGCCTTATATCCCCATTACTAAAGCAAGGGGCTTTACGGCGCTCTCTGGTAAATATTAAACATCGCCCCGCAATTCAGCTCGTATGCCACCCTGGCGATTATGGCTTTTTATTTTATCTCAAGGAGAGCGAGGAAGGCTTCCTGAGGGATTTCTACGCGCCCTATTTTTTTCATTCTTTTTTTGCCTGTTTTCTGCTTTTCCAGGAGTTTCATTTTTCTTGTGTAGTCTCCTCCATAGAGCTTGGCCAGAACATCTTTCCGGTAGGGCCTTATGGTTTCCCGCGCAATCACTCTTTTGCCTATGGCAGCCTGGAGAGAAACCTCCCATTGCTGACGGGGGATGACCTTTCTCATCTTTGCCACAAGCATCTTTCCCCGAGAATAGGCTTTATCCTTATGGACAATCAAAGAAAAGGCATCCACTGCCTCTCTGTTGATCAGGATGTCCAGCTTGACCAGAGGGGATTCTCTAAACCCTACAAACTCGTAATCCATGGAAGCATAACCTTGCGATACAGATTTCAGTTGATTGTAGAAGTCCATGACCACTTCATTAAGAGGGAGAAGATAGGTTAAAAAGATGCGCTGGGTACTGATGTACTCCAGCTTTTTCTGTTCTCCTCGCCGGATTTCCAGAAGCTTGAGAACAGCCCCCAGATACTTATCAGGCGTTATGATCAGAGCTTCGAGAAACGGCTCCTCAATCTTTTTTATTTGGTGAGGAGGAGGGAGTTGTGACGGATTATGGATTTCTCTCACCTGGTCGTCCTTACCAGTAACTCTGAAGCTTACACTCGGAGCAGTAGTGATAAGATTCAAATCAAATTCTCTTTCCAATCTTTCCTGGACTATCTCCCTGTGGAGGAGGCCCAGGAAACCGCACCTGAATCCCATACCCAGCGCTGGAGAATTTTCAGGCTCATACTGAAAAGAAGAATCATTGAGCCTCAGCTTTTGGAGAGCCTTTCTTAAGTCATCCACACTGCTCTCTCCGGCTGGAAACATCCCGCAAAAAACCATGGGTTTTGCCTCTTTGAAACCAGACAAAGCTTGGACGGCGCTTCTTTTCTTTTCAGTGATCGTATCCCCAATTCTGGCATGACTCAATTCTTTGACGCCCGCAATAACGTATCCCACTTCTCCAGCACCCAAGCTCTCTACATTTTGAGGCTTGGGAGTGAAGAAACCAACTTCCTCCACCTCGTAGTCAACACCACAGGCCATAAATTCAATCTGAGTTCCGATTCGAAGTATCCCATCAAAAACTCTCACCAGGACGATAACTCCGCGGTAGGAGTCAAACCAGGAATCGAACAGAAGAGCTTTGAGAGGAGAATCTGGATCGCCCTGAGGATAAGGAATACGATTGACAATGCCCTCCAGGACTTGATCGATGGCTGTTCCCTTTTTGGCACTAACCAGGATGGCTTCTTCGCGCTTTATACCGATAATACTTTCCACTTGCTCAAGCGTCAGCTCTGAATTGGCCGCAGATAGGTCAATCTTGTTGATGACGGGGATAAGGACAAGGTCATTCTGGAGGGCGAGATAGGTGTTGGCTAAAGTCTGAGCCTCAACGCCCTGGGAAGCATCGATGACGAGGAGTGCTCCTTCGCAGGCAGCCAGACTCCGGGAAACTTCATAAGAAAAATCAACATGCCCAGGGGTATCAATCAGGTTGAGGATGTATTCTTCGCCAGATAAGCTTTTATAGCGAAGGCGGGCTGCCTGAGCTTTTATGGTAATTCCTTTTTCCCGCTCAAGATCCATCGTATCCAGCACCTGTTCTTTTAATTCTCGAGGAGAGATGGCTCCTGTTTTCTCCAAGAGGCGGTCAGCCAGGGTTGACTTACCATGATCGATATGAGCAATAATCGAAAAATTCCGTATCCTTTTCATTGGGGTCAGACCTTTAAAACTTCATTATAATCCTGATCATCTTTAAAAATCACTTGTTTATTATTTCCTCTTGCAAGAATATGGTAAAAAATCCCGGGAAATTCAATCCTAGTTTTTCGAGCCATCGTTCTAATTATATGACGTTTTAATCTGAGAATAATTGCCCAAACAAAAAAAATAGTCAAATTATAAAAGTTTGAAAGGTCTAACCCCATGGCTTACCCCATCGCTTACCCCATGGCTTACTTGACTTTTAGGCAGGAGTGCAGTAATTTTGTTATGAGATTAATATTAACACAAGGCCCTCTAAGGAGGTATAGATGTTTTTTTTAGGACCAGTCGGACCAACAGAACTTCTCCTCATTGCTTTGATCATTGTCTTCATCTTTGGCGCTCGAAGGCTTCCAGAGTTAGGAAAATCCTTAGGGGAAGGCATAAAGAATTTTCGAAAATCCATAACCTCAAAAGAGAAAGAAAAAAAATCCCCTCCTGAAAAACCTCAGCCTCCTGCTAAGGAAGAATGAGCCTCACTTTTGAAAGCACAGATCAAAAACGAAAAGAAAAAAAAGAGAATTATTTTCTTCCCTTCCTAAATTTTATAAGGTCGACTCTTCCTCGGAGCTCTCTGCCCTGCATCCTCTGCCTACCATCGCAGAATTCCAGAACTCTCTGGAATAAAACCTTAACTCATGCAGCCATCGGCAAAAAAAACTAAAAATGCCCCTCTATGCCGGATTTGACTTAGGAGGAACCCACCTTAAATATGGTTTAATCGACGATGGAGGAAGAATTCTTTTTAAGGCCAGGGCAGAGAGTCCTGCGAAAATAGAGGAGTTAATCCATCTACTTAAAAGAATCTGGCAAGATCTTAAAAAAAGAGAAAAACAAGGCATCAGAGCTGCGGGATTCGGATTCCCGGGAATCTTTAGCCTCGAGGAACAAAAAATTTTTCAATCTCCCAATTATCCTGAGCTTGACAACTTCGCCCTCACCCCCGCCCTCTCCCGATTTATTGAAGTTCCATTTTGCGTGAACAATGATGCCAATATGGCTGCATTCGGGGAGTTTAAGTGCGGGGCAGGACAGGGAGTGCAAAGCATGGTCTTCCTGACCATCGGAACAGGTGTCGGGTCAGGAATCATTCTCGATGGAAAACTCTGGCTGGGCAAATGTGGCTTTGCTGGAGAACTGGGTCATACCACTGTCAACCCCCAGGGAGAAAGATGCAATTGCGGAAGTCAGGGATGTCTTGAAACAGAAGTTTCAGCCCCTAAAATCGTCAAAAACTACAACACCTTGAGAAAAAAAAGTGAAGAAATTACAGCAGAGGAGGTCTTTCACAGAGCTAAAAAAGGGGATAAGGCTGCACTTCAGGCTTTTTCTCAGGCCGGCTTTTATCTGGGAGTAGGGCTTTCCATAGCGATAAATCTTTTAAATCCTGATAAAATTCTCCTTGGTGGAGCCGTTATGGAAGCGGGTGATTTCCTGCTTTCTCCTGCTCTCAAAGAGGCCCTGAAAAGCTCATACAAAGCCTCTTTTAGGTGCTGCAGGATCGAAAAAGCCAGCCTCGGAAACAAAGCGGGT
>CAYTBG010000028.1:16911-28750 GCA_964435925.1 uncultured Eubacteriales bacterium
AGCCTCTTTTAGGTGCTGCAGGATCGAAAAAGCCAGCCTCGGAAACAAAGCGGGTCTTATCGGAGCCGCCCTGTGGGCAAAAGAGCAACTTTTGCAAGTCTGACTCCCTACTCTGATCCCTACTTTATAAAATTATTCAAGTTGCGCAAGTCTGACCCCATTGTTTTACATTGTTTTAAAATGTTCAACTATTTGAATTGAAATTCAATTATTTGAATTATTTTCTGAGGAAAAAATTGTTTCCAAAATCTATCCTGCTGAAAATAAACAAATTAAAAAAATAATTTTTTTGGCATATTTTTTGCACTGAAAAATACTAGATTGTATTTAGATTATATATTATAAACTACAAATTTACATAATAAATTATATAAAGAGAATACATAATATAAATTATAAAGAAAAGAGCGATGCTTTCCTTATCATCTCATTCAATATCACCCCATTCAATCATAAAAACCCCGACTTCAAAAAAACCATTGGACTATCATAGAGAAATATTGTATGCTTTAAGCAGCAAAAATAAGGAAGAGTTGAAAAAAATCTTTTTAAACACAGTGGATTATTAGATACTTTGCCTCTTAAGAGAGGATTAAAAGAATACTTAAAAATACAAGAAGGAGGTGAAAAAGAGAGAATTCAATCAAAAAAAGGAAAAAGGGGGAGTGTTGTTTAAAATAAACACTCCTAGGACTAGGACTAAAAAGGAGAAGGAAATGAATAAAAAGATTTTTAAGGTCTCCTTGATCTTGCTTTTAGCTTTCGGCCTCACATCCGCAAGCTTTGCTCAGGGAAGACAATCAGGATCCGTCAGCGGCACGGTCGTTGACACAGAAGGGAATCTTCTCCCTGGATGTACCGTTACTCTTTCCGGGCCCAGGCTTATCGGCACGAAAAGTTATGTGACATCAGAAATGGGAAAGTTCCGCTTTCCCTCTGTTGCCCCGGGTCGTGGTTATGAACTGCGAGTGGAGCTGCCCGGATTCAAGACAACCATAAGAGGCGGCCTCATCGTCAGCGTGGCAAAAGCGACTACTGTCACCATTGAACTGGAGATCACAACCCTCGAAGAAGAGGTCACAGTCGTAGCTGCCTCTCCTGTAGTTGATATCGAGACATCCAAAGTGAGCGTGAGCTACAACTCTGATTTTATAGCGAGTATCCCTATGAACCGAGACCTGTACGGTATCCAGAACTCCATCCCTGGTGCCATCTCTGAAGGAGTCCCTTACCGTCGGACCTCCTCCATACTCGGAGGAACGGTCCGGAGTCAGCTTTACCAGCTTGACGGTGTTCCGATGAATGATCCCGCCACCTTCTATCCCATGGCCAACATCAATGTCGATGTCTACGAAGAGATTGAATTCGGGGTCGGATCGCTTCCGGCCGAAGTTGGACAAGCAGACTCAGTGGTTGTCAACATCGTTACTAAGGCCGGTGGAAACAAGTTTTCCGGGAGCCTTTCCGCTTATTATACCGGCGAATCTTTAGTCAACGACCTGATATCTGCCGAAGATATGATAGCGATGGGTGTCAATCCTCCTGAATCATACAAGGACTACAAAGACGGCTCTTTGAGCTTTGGCGGGCCCCTCATCAAAAACAGGGCCTGGTTCTTCCTCAACGGCCGTCGTCTTGTCTGGGAACGAGCCAATCCACAGACGCATGATGTTCGGTTAGCAAAGATCAACTTGAGGGAATGGACGTTCAGTGCTGCAGAGCTACAGCATTATGATATCGAACATAAGGAGTGGCTGGGCTTTGGCAAACTGACCTTCCAGCTCTCAGATAACATCCGGTATATGGGCATGTACCATTGGAACAATATCTATGAACCTGTTTACTATAACAGAACCAGTAATACGTACACTTTTGCCTGCACGATCGTCTGGGACCACGAGAACACCCACACCACAACTCACCAGATCAACTGGGTCCTGAACCAGAATACATTCGTCGATGTTCGAGGGTCGTATGTCTACCGCCATTTTCCCATCCTTCTGCGGCCAGAATACGCTGAGAACTATTTCGTCTACGACTCAGAAGAAGCGGTTAGATGGGGGAACTCGTATTACGGCGACGATTATCTCCGTAAAAAAGCCCTCGCTTCGTTTTCTGTGACCCACTTTAAAGATGACTTCCTGGGAGCAAGCCACGAAATAAAGTTTGGCGGTGAATACGAAGGCACTATTTACGGCCTCGACAGATACAAGGACGGCAATCCCTACTACACGTACTGGATGGATTACAACGCTGGCGACAAATATTACTACTCAACCTCAGGTAAGCGAGGCCGGCTCAGAGTGCGTCCTTTTGGTCCGCGAGGCACCGTGTGGAAATATGACAACACCCGCCGTTTCTCTGGCTTTGTCCAGGACAGCATAGTCAAAGGGAAGCTGGCGGTCAATGTTGGTCTCCGTATTGATTACGGCTACCAGTACGAACCAGAGCAAACACGGCCAGATATGATCGACCTTTATGATGTCGGACCCGAATTCATGAATCCCGCTCTGGACGCAACTCCCACTCTACTCCTCCATGCGCTGAACGATCAGTATCACAACGATCCCGACATACTGTTCAATCAAGTCTCTGCCTTTGATGCCATGACTACCCCTTACAAAAAAATCGTTGAGTTCACAACTCTTTCGCCAAGAATTGGACTCGTTTACGATCTCTTCGGTGACGGAAAGACGGCTCTAAAGGCATCTTTCAGCCGCTATTATGAGCCCATCTGGTCCGCTAAGTACAACGCCGCCAACATAATGAGCGGGGGAGCCTTGAACTGGTACTGGTACGACGATAACGGGAACGGATTCATGGATCTTCCTGTATCCGATGGCGCCTATGGATCACCTGTTGATCCTCAGTACATAGACGACACAGGCGATTATTACAGATTAACCAGTTATGATGTTCAAGACCCCGATTTCCAATACTATCCCTCAGACTTGAAGGCTCCTTATATGCATGAATTCATTCTGGGCATCGACCATGAGCTGGTCAGGGACTTCAGACTGGGGCTCCAATTCATCGCCAAGATAAACAAGAACATCGTCGAGGACGTGGATATAAACAACGGCTATGATCCCGACGCTACCGATGATCAAGGACGGCCCATCTGGCTCCCGTTTACTTTTACTGATCCTGGCTTCGATGGAGATTGGGACACCACAGCAGATAACCAGGAAATGACCGTTTACGGCCTGGCTGATTACGCTCTTACAAGAACTTACTTTGGTGCGAATCCACCAGAAGCTAAGAGGACATACACAGCTGTAGTGCTGACTTTCGACAAGAGGATGTCAAACCGGTGGCAGCTGCAGGGCTCGATCCTGTATTCTGCCTTTAAAGGCAATACCGATCCTGGATACAGCGCAACAGAAGGCGAGTCAACTATGTTCGACAATCCTAACGTGATGATAAACTCCTACGGCCATATATCTTTTGACCGCCCGCTCCAGATCAAGCTCATAGGATCTGTCATGCTCCCCATGGACATCGTCTTCACCGGTTATTTCCAGCACCGTTCAGGCTCAGCCTGGAGAAGGACGATTGATCGCGTCTACTTCCCCTCAAGCATCGATACTCAAGATACCTACGTTGGAGTCGCTGCCGAAACGGACGGGACTCGAAGAAATCCTCCCTACACCATGATCGATATAAGAGTCGAGAAATCCTTCACTTTTGGTGATTTCGGCAAGTTGAGTCTCTATATAGATGCCTTCAACCTCGGGGGAAGAAGCGGTTACAACATCAATCAGAATCCCTACCCACGTATTCGCACCGACAGAGATCCGCCGACATACGCAGACAGCACAACCTATGCAGACGTGACGAGTGCCTATGGTAGTCGTTCATTCCGTATAGGAGCGAAGTTCGCGTTCTAGTACAAAAAGAGCTAACTGCTTAATTCGATAAGATAAGAGGGAGGGAATCATCCCTCCCTCTTTTTCTTTTCTAATCTTAGGGGATTTTTCCAGTCATTTTATTTAAAGAAAAAAATATCTTTTTCGTTTAGAATTATACATAGAAATATGAAATTTCAAGATATGGTTTTTTCTCGAATAAGGCTGCTGAAGAAAGAAAAGATATGAAAAGGATTCGCTTTCATACCTGGTCTTTAATGATGCTTATTCTTCTCGGGATTATGTTTGTCCCACGTTCCATGTATTCTCTAAGGAAAGAAGAGAAAAAACAAAATTTTCTTCTTATAACCATAGACACGCTCAGAGCTGACAGGTTGAGCTGTTATGGCAGCCAATACCCTAAAACTCCGAATATTGATAAACTTGCAGAGAGAGGCATGCTCTTTTCCAGAGCTTTCGCTAACACATCTACCACACTGCCATCTCATGCGAATATACTCTTAGGTACAACTCCAAACCATCATGGAGTTCATGAAAACTTGAATTTTGTCGTAAAAGAAGAGTTTTTGACCCTAGCCGAGCATCTCAAGAATAATGGCTATTCAACCGGAGCCTTCGTGGGAGCCTACGCCCTCGATTCAAGGTTTGGATTATCCCAGGGTTTCGACTTCTACGACGATAAATACAGCCGCCTTCACTCTGTAAATCTCGTCTCTTTGGAGAGAAAAGCTGAAGCTGTGATCGAGGCTGCCCTTGAGTGGCTGAAAGGTCGAATATCACCCTGGTTTCTCTGGGTCCATTGTTGGGATCCTCATAGCCCGTACGATCCGCCGGAGCCTTTTAAAACTCAATACAAAGATCATATGTACGAAGGCGAGGTTGCCTATGTCGATCTGATCCTGGGAAAACTCTTCGATTATATGAAAGAGAGCAACCTGTTCGATTCGACTCTTGTTATATTCACGGGGGACCACGGCGAGTCGTTAGGCGAGCATGGTGAGGACACTCACGGTTTTTTCGCCTACAATTCATCCATCTGGATCCCTCTCATCATTTCATCTCCTGAAACAGCCTCGGGTAGTGTCGATTACTATGTCAGCCACATCGACATATTCTCGACAGTCTGTGATGTACTGGGAATAAAGATGCCGTCTTTTCTCCAGGGAACCTCTCTCCTCCCAGCTTTAAAGGGGAAAAAACTGCCAGAAAGGCCGATCTACTTCGAATCTTTGTATCCCTACTACAGCCGCGGATGGGCCCCCTTGAAGGGATTTATCCTCAAAAAGAAAAAATTTATCGACTCTCCTCTTCCTGAGTTGTATGACCTGAACCATGATTTTGATGAGCTCAACAACCTTGCCGAAAGAAAAAAAGTAGCTCAGCTTACGTCACAGCTTATGGAAATAATCAATGCCCTGACACCAGCTGAGAAAATTGACGCTACTCAACAGGTCGATAGAGAAACTCGCGAAAGACTGGCAAGCTTGGGCTATATCTCGAGCGTTCGAGTTTCGCAAAAGAAGGATTTTAGCGCCAAAGATGATGTGAAGGTCCTCCTTCCTTATATAAATAAAATTGGTGAAGGCTGGAAACTGTATAAGAACGGAAACCAAGATGCGGGAACCAAGCTCTTAAAGGAAATCATAGAAGAAAGAAAAGATGTGGATTTGGCATATAAATATCTTGCCTCCATCTATCAAGAGACAGGAAATCCAGAAGAGGCTATTGTAATCCTGGAGCAAGGGCTCAATGCTCTTCCTTCAAGCTACGAAATATTTATCGAATATATGAAAGCGCTTATTTCTGCTCAACAGTATGACAAAGTCATCAGTTCTTTCGAAAAAACGAACATTAGAGAAGCTGAGTATGATCCGGAAATATGGAGTAACCTCGGGACTGCCTACGCCAAGAAAGGCAATTTTGATGAGGCGATCAAGGCCTTCGAAATGGGTCTTTCCCTGGATGATAAACATCCTGAGCTCTACAACAACCTGGCCAATGCCTGCTATTCCCACGGCCTGCAATCAAAAGATTCCTTCATCTTTTCCAGATGCTTCGAATACTACAAAAAAGCCATAGACCTAGATCCTGAATTTCCAGCTCCCTACTATGGCTTAGGCCACGCTTACAGGCAGCAAGGAAACCTGGGAGGAGCCATCTACTGCTGGGAAAAAGCTCTGGAAGCAGACCCCGATTTCAGCCAGGCTCATTTTGATCTAGCCATTGCCTATTTAAACACTGGCGATAAAACCAAAGCGTTTGATTTGCTCAGTGAGCATAAAAAACGATACTACCATCTCATGACTCCTGCTGAAAAAGAAAGATTAGACGCCCTGATTGAACAGTGCCAGAAATGAAAAAAATTTACTTTCTCTACGTGCTTGCCGCTGTTGCTCTCCTGCTCTATTCGGCTTGCGCTTCTTCTCATAAAATCTTAAAACCTCCCGTTGACTCCAACAGCCAGAAATTTTTGGATATCATCCGCTATATCATCACCCCTCAGGAAGAGAGAATTTTTAGGGAAATGCCTCCCGAAGACCGAGGAGAGTTTATCATGGATTTCTGGGCAAGGCGTGATTCAGATCCCTCAACCCCTGAAAACGAATTCCGCTCAGTATACTACACAAGGCTGGCTGTCGCTGATAAGGCTTTCCGGGTTGGCATTCCAGGCTGGATGACTGATAAAGGTAGAATCTATATCCTTCTGGGCCCTCCCATGGATGTTATCAAAAAGACCATGGGAGAAAAATCAACAGAATTCAGTAGAGATCAGAGACAACTCAGCTCAAATTTATTAGAGGAGGGAACCTTCACTGAAAGACCGACAGATATCTGGATCTACAACCAGTACCCAGATTATTTCGCCGGGCCTCTGCGCCTCACTTTTGTCGATTATGAAAGCACTGGGAATTACAGATTAACGACTGATGTGGAGGTGAAGCCTTTTTCCATGATGTCCCCTCACCAGAGCGATCCCGATATGGTAAAGTATCAATGGATAGGGGAAATAGAGGGGAGTGAATCTCTTTCTGCCTTTCTTCCCTTCCTTGATTACTCCAAATCTCTAGGCGCGATACAAAAAAATAAGGATGGAACCTATACTGTTGAGTGCGCCTTTGATATTCCTTACCGGGCCATAAGATATCAGAAAAAAGATGATGGATGGGATTATCACTTAGAATTAAGTATAGAGGTCAAGTTCGTCGGAGAAAAAAGCTCTTACCGGGAAAATAAGGAGATAAGAAAGCATATTTCCAGCGAAAATTTTAAGAAAAATATCTCAGAAAGATACACTATCATGCAAAGCTTTGTCGTTCCTTTGAATATGGGAAAAAACGAGATCTATTTTTCAGTTCGTGATAATATCCTCCAAAAAAGACTCCGCAAATTAGACATAGTTGAGATAAAAAAGTAAAAACTCAGCAAGTTTAATCCAATCTAATCCGATCCAAATAAAATCACTATTTCTGTAAGTCTATTATTTTCAATTAAATAGAAAAAAGGGGAATAAGCGAAACCTTTAATTATCCTTGATTAATTCTTCAAGCTTAGGAATTAGATTCTTAATATTCTCAGCCTGCGGATCGTCAGGAGCTAATTCTACAAATTTCTTTAAGCTATCGACAGCAAGCCTGTACTTGCCTTTGTTCAAATAAGCATATCCTAACTGCCTATGAGGAGGAGCCCAGCTTTCCTTGATTTTAACAGCGAGCAGGAAATATTCAATCGCCTTGTCTATCTCCCCTTGTTTGAAGAATATTTCTCCCACATTAAAAGCCAGAGTTTCATCTTCTGGGAAATTATCTATTGCCTGCCTGAAATATTCGCTCGCTTTCTCCAGGTTGCCCAGCTTAAAATAGGCTTCTCCCATACCTGCCAGAACTCTGGCGGCGCTTTCATCGCCTTCGATGAACTCTTTCTCTTCTTTTACTTTCTCTAAAATCTTAGTGTAGGTCTCAATGGCTTTATCATACTCACCCATTTCTTTATAGCAATTGCCGATATTGATGTTAACCTGATAAACGGAGGGATTCTGCCCGATAAATTCCTCAAATTTTGCAACTGCCTCAGCATACTTTTTTTGATCAAAAAGCTCGTTTCCCTCCTCGAATAGCGCTACCGACCCTTCATCCTTGATGGCTGGCATATTCATCTCAGCCACCTGGATCTTCCTCAAGGTAAAACTAAGAGGAGGATTCTTTTTTGAAAATTGGCTGACGCTCATCTCGTGGTAGACGGTTCCATATCCTTCTTTGGATGCGGTAACGCGGAAACGTCCTGTTCCCAGCCCGGCTACAGCCCAGTTTCCCTTCTTATCGGATTCCGAGGTAAAGGTGGTTTTATACCGAAGGTGGTACGCGACAATTTTCGCTCCTTCTATTGGATTGCCAACTTCATCATGAACTGTTCCTCGAAGCCTTCCCTTTCCACGCCCTTGCTGGGCGGAAAGAATCAGCGAGAGACTTAAGCATAGAACAGAAACCATAAATATAATGAATATATTTTTGCTTCTCATTAAATCCTCCCTAAAAGGTTAAGACTATTATCATGCTTCATTGATTATTAAACTTTTTCGCTTGCAATTTTTCAATGATTTTCCACAAATTCTCGGAGACCTTATTTTATTTTATATTCTCCTAAAATTCAACACGAAGAAGCTAGGCTTGTATGATCAGCAAGACTGGATAAATCAGTCTGAGACTTGATAGTAGCTGAGATAAACAAAAATAATAATTTTGAATATGATCTTGGCTCAAGGCTATAAGCGGAATTCCATAACCTTTTTCAATTCTTCGCCACCGGTTCTGTTTATGATGAGAGCATGAAGCAGATTCTTTCCCTGACGAAGCCTCTCCAAGTCTTTTTCCAGGATTAAAGGGATTTCCATTTCGTACATTTTGTTTTGCTTTTCTTTAAGCTCGTCTTCTTTAATTGCGATTTCAAAGGCCTCTTCATATTCCCAGATGAGGCTGCCCTCAGAATCCTTCAGCTCCAGGCGAACATCAAGCACGGTCTCCAGCATATCACCTTCAGACTTATACCAGATATTTCCGTAAGGAATCTCGATGGTGATTGTGCCTTCAACTCTGTCGGCTTCGACAACATCTTTCTTTACCCTCCATTTGAAATCAAAAAATCTTTTTTCCTTTCCAAAAGTCGCCTGGGCTCTTGCCTGGGCTTTGGTGAGCTCATGCATATACATCAGGTTAAGCTGACGAATATTTGAGAGGTCGTAGGTAACCAGCGAATAGAGCCCTGTGCAGGTTCTATCAACAAAGAGGACCGGGAAAGCTCCGTAGTACCAGATCTCCCGGCAGCGGCTGTAGGGATCTCCTCCCATAGGAAATCTTATCCTATCCGTGGGCGGACCAAAAAGGATGTAGATTCTTCCCCTGTCGGTCAACCATCCTGGTTTTGCTTCGCTTACAAAAAGTTCAGTTGCTTTTTCTATACGGCTGAAATACTCCATTTTAAATTCATTCTCTTCGGTATCTGGATTAGGATCACGACGCTCCCAGAATTCTTCTATAAACTGTTCCTTTTCCGAGAGGGGAAGCTCGAGGAAAATTTTTCTCTCTTTCTTGGTGATGATATACCTGACCTTGGAGATAAAATCAGCATTTACAGGATCTAACTTGCGCTCTAAATTATAAAGGCGACAGGAGGAAGAAAAGAAAACGAGAAAGGAACTGGAGAGAAGAAGGAAACAAAGGGCAAGGGGGATTGTTTTGGATTTTTTCTCTAAATTTAATGAATGACTCATTTTTTCTCCTTTAAAGCCTCAACACTCTTCTTGATTTGAGGCTGATTCTGGTTTATCTCCAGGGATTTTTGCCAAGCTGCTAAGGCTTCGTCCGGCTCGCCCAATTGGAAATAGCACTCGCCAATGGTATTTAATAAATTGATATTTATTCCATAATGAGAGATGGCTTTATCCAGGACCTCGATTGCTTTGCTTAATTCTCCCAAACTCTGGTAGGCTTTGCCTATCATAAAAAACACCTCGTATTTTGGCGGCTGGGGCTGGTTTATAAAAGGAAACAGCAAAGATTCAACTTTTTTGTATTCGTTCAAAATCATGTAAGTCTGGGCCAAGTTTAAAGCAAAATCAACTGAATCTGGCTTTTTCTGGAACGCTTTCTCCAGATTGACTTGAGCTTCGGCTATTTTGCCGCTGTTGAAAAGCTGGGTTCCGATCAAATAAAAATGGAAAGGATCTTGGGTGTCAGGCGAGATTTTGGAATAAACCCAGGGACGCGCTATGGCCTCAAGATGAGTTATATCAAACTCTTCGCTATCAAAAAGGACTTCCTGCCCATCAACAAAAAGAGAAACTTGAACCCTGTAGTGAGCTGGAGGGAATTGGCTAAGATCAAACTGCTCTAGAATATTTGGCAAGTCTTGGTATTCTGTGACTTTTCTATTTTTAGACAGAAATTCTTCTCCACTTTTAAGGAAGGCAAATTTGACCTCTCCTTTCTCTCTCAAACCCCCGCTCAGACCATGAATCTGGAAAACTATGATCAAATTGTCCTTCCTGAGAAAGACTCTATTCGCCTGGAAGTAAACCTGGTATGCTCCTGCCTGAAACGGCTGCAGCCTGTTTTGCTGTGGCGTGCTCTTTTTAATCCTGTAGCCTAAAATGAGCGAAGTCATCTGGAGGGCTTCCTCATCCTGCGGAATGACGAGGCTTCTCTCCAGTGAAGTAAATTCTTTGGATGTTTCATTTTTAACCAGGATGGAAAGTTTATAATTCCCGGGGATAAGAGGAAACATATCCTGAATAAGCAGCGGCTGGCGCCTTATGCTCTTTATTCTTTCTTCATCAAGATCAAGAGAAATGTTTTTTTCAAATTGATAAATGTTTTTCCCTTCCAGGTTCGAGACAGTGCCGTTAAGTTTCAGGTTGGCGTAATATTTATTCTCGTATTTGCCCACAGAAAGCTTATTTAGTTCAATGGCATAGTGAACAAAATAAAATCCTGAGCGATCTTTAATCACTTTTATCAGAGAATCACTATCGATATAGTTGGCCGTATATTCCACTTCCACGATATCTTTGTACTCTAGAAACTTTTTGGCATATCTCTCCTCTATTTGTCTAATGGCAGTTGTCTCAACTCTCTGTATTAATAAATCTGAAGACAGGGAAGGCCGACCTATAAAAGCAGCGCCACCTTCTCCAGGTATAAGAGATAAAGAAACCTGAGCCAACTCTGGCTCTATCTCTCTCAGCTCGTTATAGGCCATTAAATAATCTAGAGGGTCTCCCCAATAAGATGTCATCAAAGCCTGCGGGCCATCCTTAAGGGGACTGTAAAGCTTGAACTCTCCAAGACTTCCTTCCTGAAAAAAAACAAGGTTAAAACCCGGAGGAAGACCGAACTTTGTAAGGCCTTGATAGAACCATATTACAGTAGGGTAAACCACAGTCTTTCCCTCAAACCTTTGTATATCATTGGGTGCGCCCAGAATGATGTATACCCTTCCCCTGTCAGTTCTCCAGCCTAGCTTTGGTATCCCCCTTCCAAAAAAATGGTTGGCATAATTTATACGCCGATAGTGTTCCTGCCTGAATTCATTTGTGGGTGTGCCTGGAGTAGGATCTCTGTGCTTCCAGAAAGCGTCTTGGAAAAGGTCTCTTTCTCTATCTGTCTCAAGCTTAAGAAAAACTTCCCTCTCAATTGGAGCCATGATATAAATGATTTCCTCTTCCAGCCATTTTTTGTAGATGGGGGGAACCTTGATTTTTTCTTTCTTTTTACCCCCAATAAGGAAGAAAACAGTTATTATTATAAGGAGAGAAATGGATAATTTCTTCTTCATCTGCGTACTCCTTTATTATCTTAATATATGTATAATCTCCACCTAATAAGTTAAAGTGAACCACGATTAAATTCAAGACATAATAATAGAATTCATATAATAATCTTATTGCAATTTTTATGCCAAAAAATTCTCAATCGAGG
>CAYTBG010000029.1:0-27903 GCA_964435925.1 uncultured Eubacteriales bacterium
CAATTAAATTATGCGACGTTCTTAAAAGAGATGGATCAGGTCTCAATACTCGAGATTAGGACGGCAAGGCGTTTGTTAAATCTTGAATCTGGAGAGATGATCGCTTTTTCTATAAATTAAAAGTCTATTTTCCTTTATTACTGAACTCTTGAGGATTCCCTTATATAATTTTAATTGTTTGTTTTTTTAAGCTTCAACACAATAAAAAAAACGAAACACAATAAGCCCACTATGAATTGAGAAATAATAATGATCCTTTTTTCAGGATCAAAAAGCAAACCAAAAAGTGAAAGATAAGAATTTCCTTTTTGGTCGCGCATCAAATCTCACACAATTTTCCCCAATTTCCACCCACTTATCTACCGAAGTAACATTATCACATCCAAAACGACAAGGTCAACGACTCCCCCTCTCTTTGGCCGCCGCTATTTATCCTATTAGTGTTCTAAATCCTATCCTGCTACCAATTGAGGTTCAACGCTCAGAAAATCCCTTAGTTTCCCCCGCGTGTTTGAATCATATGCTCTCTTTATGAGTTCGAAAGCTTTCACGCCAGGTGTGCCAGCTTTATTTCTTTATTATCAGGCTGTTCCTTGATTTTGTCTTTTAACTTATAATTCCATAGTTTCAGCTATAAATCCATCATTCATACCGCAGGGAATCGATAGGATTGGCCGTAGCCGCTTTGAGGGACTTGTAACCAACTCTGGTCACTGCGATCAGAAGTGTGATTATTCCGGATAAAAAGAATATCCTCCAGTCAAAATCGGTCCGATAAGCAAAGTTTTTCAGCCATTGCTTCATAACAAAATAACCGATGGGCCAGGCAATGATATTTGCGATAAATACCCATTTGGTGAAGTCTCTCAAGAGCTGCAGCAGTATGATCGGGACATTGGCTCCTAAGACCTTTCGGATGCCGATCTCTTTGGTGCGCTGTTCAACTATAAAAGACGACAGGCCAAACAAGCCCAAACACGAAATAAAAATAGCCACAAACGAAAAGCACTGGAACAGCTTACCGGTCCGCTCTTCAGAGAGATATATGCCTTCATATTCAGCATCCAGGAAATGAAATTCAAAGGGATAGTCCGGATTCAGGCTTTGGTGGACCTCTTCGATCTTGGCTATGACACTCTTTATATTGTTGGAGCTGATTTTTGCGAAAATATAGGAATTCCAATTGGGGTTTACTATAATGATAAGCGGTTCGATTTGCTCATGAAGCGAGCTTATATGGAAATCCCGGGCAACTCCAATTATTGTGCCTTCCGTATCCCATAGAGAAAATTTTTTTCCAATCGCATTTTCATAGCCTAAAACATCCGCTCCGGTTTCATTGATAATATAGGCGGTTCTGGTATCCGTTGATATCTCTTTAGAGAATTTACGTCCTTTCAATATTTCCAATCCGAAGGTGTCGATATAATCGAAGTCAACTGACATCACGCTCCAATGGATCCTGTATTCCGGAGTCTTTCCTTCCCAATACACACCGGTTGTTGCCCATGTAATGTTTGTGGGTAGGTCGGAGGATGTTGTCACGCTTTTGATTTCTGGATACCGAGTTAATTCGGTTTTGAAAGCGTCACGATTGTTTCGGAGTTCTCCTCGTATCTGCATATAAATGATATTGTCTTTTTTAATCCCAAGATTCTTATCCTGCATATATGCCAGTTGGTCGCGGATTACAAACGTCCCTATCAGCAAAATGATGGATAGACTGAACTGTAACACAACAAGAGCTCTTCTGAAATAGCGGCTCTTTGTACCTAAACGAAGTTTTCCTTTAAGAATATATGAGGGGCTGAATGAGGATAGATAGAGAGCAGGGTAGCTGCCGGCCAACAGTCCTGTTGTCACAGTTAAAGCCAAAAAATAGAAAAACATCGAACCATTGAAAATAGACCTACTGTTAAAGTTTTTTCCGGTCAGGCTATTGAATTCCGGCAGCAAGACTGCAACACAGATCAAGGCAAAGAACAAAGCCAAAATAGACATAAAAAAGGATTCACCCATAAATTGTTTTATAAGCTGGCTTTTGGATGCTCCGGACACTTTTCGCACTCCAATTTCTTTAGCCCGGTTGGCGGCTTTAGCGGTAGCCAGGTTCATAAAATTGATACAGGCAATAAGCAAAACCATGACTGCCACAATGGAAAATATGTAGACATACAAGGCCTTCCCCTGGCTGGTACCACCCATATCGTAATTAAAATTGGAGCGCAAATGGATATCTCTCAGCGGCTGCAGCGAGATTTGAAGCGTAGTGGGATCATGATCGTTATCATTTATATAGCTTTTGATTTTTGCCCCAAAAGTTTCCAGATCCGTGTCCGGTCTTAGCCGCACATAAGTGTAATACATATGATCTACCCAGCGCTTTGACCACTGGTTGGCGATAAGAAATTCAAAATTGCAGATGAAGTCGGCTTGGATGTGGGAATTGCGGGGCATATCCAACATGATTCCGCTGATAATAAAGTCATGCCGGGCGTTTATGGTGAGGGTTTTCCCTATGGGATTTTCTTTTCCAAAGTATTTTTTGGCCATAGATTGACTTATAACCAGGGCGTTGAGATCCTTGATTACAGTTTCCGGACTGCCTTTGAGGAGAGGAAAGGAAAATAGGCTGAAAAAGTTTGCATCAGCGAAAGCGAACTTGTTCTCATAAAAACGTTTATCTCTGTATCCGACCAAGGTTCCATTTTTTATAAGGAAATGAAGAGATTCTTCAACTTCGGGGTAGTTATCCCGAAGAGCGGGGCCCAGAGGGTAGGGAGTTGACGCCCCGGGATTGACCGATCCGTCTAAGATCATCCAATGTTCCACAATCCGGTAAATATTTTTGTAGTTTTTATGGAATCTATCATAGCTTAACTCATTCTGCACCCAGAGCACGATGAATAGAGAGATCGCCAACCCGATCCCAAGCCCGGTTATATTGATAAAGGAAAAAGCCTTGTGTCTTTTTATGTTTCGGATGGTGATTTTTAAATAATTTTTCAGCATAATATTTCTCCAATTGAATAGGTATTTTGCATAAAAACCAACGGCGAGTAGGGTCTGTCGCCACAACCAACGCCTGGCTTTGCGCTTCCCTTTAGTCTGACAAAGATACAAGTATTCTTCCTCCAGATCCTCCTTTATGAGATACGTGTCAGAATAGGCACTGAGTTTCTCCAATATCCACCAAGCTGACCGGGAGGGTTTATGATCCTGGTTTTCCATCGTTTATTCCCCTTCGAATCCTAAATCCGTGACTTTTTGCCATACTGAGCGATAGACAACCTGAGCCTCCTTTAAGGCCTTTTTTCCTTCAGGTGTCAGATAGTAGAGTTTCTTTCTCCGGCCCCCTCTCCTTGGGTCAGGGGGGCTTTCCCAGCTGGTGACCAAACCCTTGCGCATGAGCAATTCCAGAGTGTTGTAGAGGGATCCGAAGTGAAGCGTCTGGTTTGTGGCCTGCATGAAGTCTCTCCTGATGGTGACACCGTAGGCGTTGTCTTTTAATTTCCAGATAGAAAGCAATATGAATTCCTCGTTCTTTGAAAGCTTGATCATTTTTCTTTCCTTTTATATCTGTTTAATATAAGTACATATATAATACGCTTTTTCCACGTAAAAGGTTTACAAAATCTTAATAATTACTACTTATTGTAAATAGTAATCAATAAATAAAATCAGCCCAATTGATTATTGTGCGTCGTCAAATAGATTTGGACTAAATCCTAGATTTTTAAAGTACGCATTAAGAGCTTATTATGATGTAGTAAAAACGGTGAATATTCTGAGAAATTCCTTGACCTCTGGAAAGATACTGACCCTGGTATTGCTGAGATTGAGGAGGCGAGGAAGAGTTTGGCTGGGTTGAAAAGCCAGTAATTATCTCAAATATCCCACCCAATAATCTCTCATGAATCAATCATCTTGAAATAACCTCTGCTCTAATATCTGATAGCTAACAAAGAATTTTAGGTATATTACTAAATAAAGCATGAAATCTCGACTAAATTACATGAAGGCAAAATGGAGTAATAAGATGGTGACAAAGCAAAAAATGGTTTTATTCATTTTGATTTTCTTTCTTGTATGTTTTTTAGGGGCATTTCAAGAGGAGAATCAGAAAGGGAAGAGAGAAAAGTTCATGCAGGCAAAGGCCGAGGAGTGGTGGCAGATTAATGATGATTATACGTTTGTGTTGAGAAAGCCAGATGATGCTTATGATGATTGGCGATACATATTCCGTAATAAATACAGCCTCACTTGGCATGATCTCTTTCATACGGTTGATAGGATAGGGAAATATAAATGTGTTTTCATTATCAATACAAAAGGATATCTAAGGCGTTGGAAATATGTTAAGTATGGCAAATTTGAAGATAAGGAAATAAAAATAAAATATGGCTGGATTCTTGGCACTACGGTTGAGGATGCCAGGAGGATGCGAGCTGGGGGTGAAGAGTCAGTAATTTTCTTCTCACTTGGTAATTAAAGCATAGGACTTCGAATCCAAAGGTAGGGGATTTAAATCCCTCCGGCCGTGCCAGTTTTAGTTTAGGCGTGGACATCAAGCTGCATTTTTCGAGGGATCACTCATATCGCAGTGACCTGACCGGGTCAGCCCAGGCCACTCTCAGCACCTGCCAGCACACGGTTAAAAGGGCGACGATCAGAGTCAGAACCATTGGCAGCAGAAATGAAACCGGCCCCAGGCTGGAGTGATAAGCATAAATATTTAAATATTTCGTCATGGCATAGCCGGCAATGGGAACGGCAATCACATTAGCAATCAGCACCCATTTTATAAAATCCCGCGAGAGCAGCGAAAATATCCCTGAAACGGAAGCGCCCAGAACCTTTCGGATCCCGATTTCTTTGGTCCTCTGTTCGGCTGCGAATGAAGCCAGTCCAAACAGCCCTAAGCAAGCCACGAACAGAGCCAGTGCGGCCGAAGCGTTTACGACTTTTCCCAAATGGCGGTCTACTTGATAGAGCTGTTCTAGGTCCTCATCCAGGAACTGGTATTCAAAGGGATATTCAGGAACAATGGAACTCCAGGCCGATTCGAGAGAAGCTAACGTTCGCGAAGGATTCGAAGCCATAATTTTGACAAATACAACCCTTGCCCTGTTTTTATTGAGAATGAGTGCCAGAGGAGCAACTTTATAATGAAGGCTTCGCATATGGAAATCTTTGACAACTCCAACAATACTCGCATCTAAAACTCTTTTCCCCAGCGGATTCTCCATACTCATAGCACGGATCGCCGCTTCATTGACTACCAGGGCTTCATCCTCATCGGATGTGAACTCTCTGGAGTAGAAGCGGCCCTCCGCCATTTCCAGCTTAAAAAGCGAAAGAAAATCCTCATCAACATGAGTAATACCTAATTCGATTCGATCATCAGTACCGCGGCCTTCCCATTCATTCAAGCTCATTAAGGCTCTTCTCCGGCCAGGAATCGCAGAAGCTGAGGAAGTTCCCATGACTTCCGGAATTTTCTCAAATGAGGTTTTTAAGAGATCGACCTTTGGGATTAAATTACGGGGAAGTCGGATGCACACAACCTGATCTTTATCAAAGCCCATATCCTGTTTCCGGAGAAAGTTCAGCTGCTGGAAAACCACAAACATCCCGATAATTAACACCGAGGTCATCATAAACTGGAAAATCACCAAAATCCGGCGGAAAGCGGCTTCCCGGGTTCCTGAAGTGATAATCCTTTTCAAGACGGTAACCGGCTGAAAAGCCGATAGAACAAGGGCCGGATAAATACCTGAAATCAGGCCCGCACACAAAGTTATGCCCAGGAGACCAAGAATCACACTCCCCTGAGCCAACATCGAAATGGACATTTGTTTGCCTGACAGCTGCGAAAAAGCAGGAAGAAGCAGATAAACCAACCCAACAGCAATGATCAAAGAAATAAAAGCCAGCAGAATCGATTCTCCAAAAAATTGTCTGATCAATTGCCTGCGGCTGGCGCCGACGACTTTACGCATACCAATTTCTTTAGCTCTGCGGCCGGAACGGGCAGTCGTCAGGTTCATAAAATTAATGCAGGCATTCAAAAGAATAAAGACAGCGATCAAGGAAAAAATAACCACGTATTTGATATCTCCTTCGACCTGGGGAGTTAGAATGGTGTTCGAAAACAGGCGAATTCGTTTCAACGGCTGCAAGTCAACAGTAAAACTGTCTCCCTCGGAGTGTTCGGAAATCACATTAAGGATTTTGGCATTGACATCATGGTAATCGACATTTTCAGCCAATAGGACATAGATATCGAGATAAAAGCTACCCCAACCGTCGATTTCCTGACCAAATTGTTTGATCGTCACGAATGGGGCTAAAAATTCAAACTGCAGGTGCGAATTTTCGGGAACATTCTCCATTACTCCGGAAACAATGAACTCTACCCGGTTATCAATCCGGAGGACTTTTCCCATGGGATCGGATTGATTAAAATATTTTTTCGCCATACGGTCCGAAATCACAATAGAAGAAGGGTCCTTTAAAGCAGTTTCAGGGTCCCCAACTTTCAGGGGAAACGTAAACACAGTTAAAAATTCCGGATCCGCAAAAGAAAATCTCTTTTCGTAAAACTGGAGATCGCCATATTGTACCAAACGGTCGCTCATACTGTCGTAACGGACGCTTTCTAAAATCTCTGGATATTCGGACTTTAAAACCGGCCCCAGAGCAGGACTCTGCTGGGTATAGGACAGGCCTTCTCCACCGGCAAGTTCCTCATGCTCAATCGCCCGGAAAATACGATCGGAGTTGGCATGAAACCGATCATAGCTCAACTCATCTTGCACCCAGATGAGGATAAGGATACAGGCTGCCATCCCGATGGCCAAGCCAGCGATATTGATGAGAGAAAAGCCCTTCTGCCTTTTAATATTACGGAGGGATATCTTGATATAGCTCCAGATAAGGGAGGGCATGATGCGGGAGGGATGCCAAAACGGACGGCTTCTATCGTAGAGTTTGGCTTTATCGTACTCCTGTCTGAGGATATCAGCAGGGGCGGACTTTCCGACCGCCGCACGGAAGGCCGCCTCCTCATCGAGACCTTTTTCAATTTGATGGTCAATTTCATCCCTGAGGTGGGATTCCAGCTCTGCGATGTCAGAGTCCTCAAGATTCTCACTCCGCCGGAGAGTCTTTAGCCAGTTGCGAATCTCATTTTCAAGATCAAACATTTTTATCTCCTCATTTAATGATGATTCTAAACTTTTACTTCAGTGAGGGCAAAGGCTTCCAGAGCTTGGAAAGGGCCTGGTGGACACTCATCCATTGACGCCGCTCAGAATCAAGTTCCTCACGTCCCCGTTCGGTGATCCGGTAGTATCTTCGCAGCCGGCCTTTTTTGGAAATTTTCCATCTTGAAACTAAAAGACCGCCCTTTTCCAGACGGCGAAGGACCGGATACAGCATATTGTCAGACCATTCCAGAGTTCCTCCGGAAATCTCTTTAACACGCTGGATGATCTGATAACCGTAGTCCTCATCCCTGATCAGGATAGAAAGAATAATTGGCTTTGTTGAAGCCGCGACAAGAGTTTTCGAAATCATTTTACACCTCACAGCTTGAGATACCTCATGGTATTGGGTATGCAAAATTTATGCCAGTTCGGATTTCTTGGGACCACGCCAAAAAAACAAATTACTAGCAGAGAAAAGTGTCCATTTATGGTACATCGGATGTCCGATATCGGGCATTTTTTCATATAGAATGAATTCATATAGAATGAAAATGCTTTTTTCTAATCACTCATTTTTGTGGATTCTATCATTATTTGAGCAAAGCGAGAAATTCCCCGACTCCATAAAAGAGGCTATTCTTTTTCTTTTCTATTAGAAGTCGTGCAGAGAATGATTCCATGGGAGCTGATGCAGTATGATAACATGCCCGATTTCAATGAAATGGTTCTCAGGTAGTTTCCATTCGAGGCGAAAACCTTAATGCTTCTCCTATCCGGGACATAGATTTCTCCGTTCAAATCATTGATGAATACACCACTCGGACACCTGATGTCGTATAAACGTACAGTTTTTTTAAACACCCCATCAATCTCTTTTAATCTTCCCAGAACCATAATTGTGGCACAAATTTTGCATACATAGTGGTGTTAGATATCTTAGGGTGCGAGGTATACAATGGTATCAAAAGCATTGATCGCGGCTTCAACAAAACCGATTATCTTATCAATCCTCATCAGCGGCGAGAACTACGGGTATCAAATCATCCAGAGAGTTAAAAAGATTTCAGGCGGAACTCTCGATTGGTCGGATGGAATGCTCTACCCTGTCCTCCACCGGCTCGAGAAAGACGGTTTCATAGTATCTCAATGGAAAAAATCTGAAGAAGGCCGTTATCGTAAATACTACAGCCTGACAGATTTGGGAAAAGAAGAATTGAAAGCGGAAAAGAGGCAGTGGCTGAGCGTGCATTCCGCTCTAGCGAAGCTTTGGAAACCTATAGAGGCATGAGATTGAAGGAGAAAGATGGGGACTGGCTCTTTTTTTCGACAGATAAATTGTGCCTGTCCTCTTTTAACGAGGTGAAAAATGTTTGACCTGGAAAAAGCGATAAAACAATGGCGAAAAAAATTGAGAAAAATAGAGGCGCTGGAAGACGGCTACATCGCTGAGTTGGAGTCCCATCTGCGGGATGAGATCGACAGTCTTATACAAAATGGAGAAAGTGAAGAAGAAGCCTTTGAGAAAGCTATTGCTGATATCGGTCTGCCAAATGGCATCGGAGAAGAATTTCACAAAATCCACACTCGCCGTCACAGCGGCCGGCCGCCCTGGAAGCCGCCTCGATTCATGCCCGAACTTCTCTGGAATTATATCAAAGTGGCTCTCAGAAAGATCAGGAGACATAAAGGCTATTCCTTTATTAATATTTTCGGTCTTGCAATAGGAATGGCCTGCTGCTTCCTTGTATTTCTATGGGTTCAGGATGAGTTGAGCTTCGACAGATTCCACTCGAATGCCCAAGAAATCTATAGGGTATTGTTAAATCCTCAGGACACAGATATATATCATCCTTATGGCCCAGGGCCTCTTGGTCCTGCATTGAAGGCTGACTATCCAGAAATCATCAACTTCACCAGAACCTTCGGAGAAACCAACGGACCACTGAAATACAGAAATCAGGTTTTCACTGGAAAGGTCCGTGGAGTGAGTCCTTCGTTCTTTGAGATATTCACTTTTCCGTTTGTCAAAGGCGATTCGAAAAATTGCCTATCCGAACCACGTTCTATCGTATTAACGGAAAAGATGGCAGCAAAGCTATTTAAAGACGAAGATCCCATCGGAAAAACACTGGGATTCGAATGGTGGGGAACATGGCATGATCTAAAAGTCACGGGTGTTATCGAAGATGCACCCCACAATACTCATATTCGTTTCGACTATCTACTGCCTTTCGAATTTGTGACATGGTCTGGAATGACCATAGAAAGCTGGGATATAGGTGCTTATAAAACTTATGTATTGCTTCCAAAAAATTCTAACTTTAAGGAAGTGAGCGAAAAAATTGCTGGTACTATCAAGAAACACTTTCCCGAATCTCCCAACACATTACATTTAGAACCTTTAACCCGAATTCACCTCTATAATTTTACAGGCGGCGGCCCGATCACCTATGTTTATATTTTTTCCATCATAGGTATACTCATCTTATGCATTGCCTGCATTAATTTCATGAATCTTTCCACTGCACGTTCCATAGAACGCGCCAGAGAAGTGGGAATGAGAAAAGTCGTGGGGTCGACTCGTGCCCAACTCATAAGACAATTCTTGGGCGAATCCGTCCTCATGTCTTTGATATCATTTGTTCTAGCATTGATCTTGGTTCAAGCACTCCTGCCTTCTGTCAATAACATCGTGGGCAAGCAGATGACGCTGCTTTACTCTGGCAGTCCATTATTTATCTTCTTAGGAATTGCTATCCTCACGGGAATCATTTCAGGCAGTTATCCGGCTGTATTCCTTTCCAGTTTTCGACCCGTAACGGTTTTAAAAGGACACGTGAGATCGGGTTCTCAAAATATTCGCCTGAGAAAACTCCTCGCTATCGGACAATTTGTCATTTCGATCGCGCTGATCACCGGTACAATCATCATCTACCAGCAGCTCGTGTACATGAGAAACATGGATATGGGTATAAACAAAAGCCATGTCATCAATATGGAACTCAGAGGAGGTTTGCGCAATCAGTATAGCACCATCAAAAGTGAACTCCTGAGGAATCCGGACATTCTGGCTGTATCTGCCACCAACGGCTCATTTTCTAAGGTTTTCGGAACAGACAAAATTGACTGGGAGGGCAAGCCAGAGGAAAAAAGAATTTTCATGTCCATTCATTCTGTGGATTTTGACTACCAAAAAATCTTCGATATAAAAATGGCTCAGGGCAGATATTTTTCTCGGGATTATTCAACAGACATCTCAGATGGAATTATAGTTAATGAGACAGCTGCAAAAATCATGGGGATGGAATCTCCGATCGGCCAACGGATTTCGTGCTGGATTCCCTACGACCCCCAGAGATCAGGTACGATTATAGGTGTTGTGAAAGATTTCCATTTTCGTTCCCTCCATGAAAAAATCAATCCTCTGGTCTTGGTCATAGCTCCAGGCTGGTTTACGGATGTTTATATAAAGATAAAGCCTGAGAATGTCCCTGAAACTCTGGGTTTTCTAGAAAAAACCTTAGCAGAACTCGCTCCAGATTTTCCGTTTGAATACAGTTTTTTGGATGAAGATATCGACAATCTTTATAAGAATGAACAGCGAATCGGGAATCTTGTGAGATACGGAACCTTCCTGGCTATTTTCATCGCCTGCCTTGGGCTTTTTGGCCTGGCATCCTTCACTGCTGAGAAGCGGAGAAAAGAAATCGGCATCCGCAAAGTCCTCGGGGCGTCTGTCTCTGGAATTGCGTTTTTGCTGACCAAGGAATTCACGAAATGGGTAATCTTGGCTAATCTCATCGCTTGGCCGATCGCTTATTATGTCATGAGCAGATGGCTCCAGAATTTTGCCTATCACGTCAACATCGGAATATGGACGTTTTTACTTTCGGCTGCCCTGGCGCTGGTAACCGCCCTGATCACAATCAGCTTCCAGGCTGTCAAGACCGCTGCCTCCAATCCGGTGGATTCATTGAGGTATGAATAAAAGTGTCATTGTGAGGAACGAAGTGACGTGGCAATCTAATAAAAAGAGATATAATTATTTAATTTTCAATTGCGATAAATCTAAGTAGTGAAAAGGTTCCTTATCTAACCGGTACACAGGAACCAGATATTGTTAAAGGTCATAATCTGATATTGATCAGTCACCCTGTTGACAAACAACCGTCTTTTTCCTATTATTCCTGTATCGGCAAAGCGATTTGCTATCACACTTGATCTAGTTCTGTTCAGCCTGATTGCTGCACCCTGAGTCCTCTTCATCCGTCTTCTTTAAGGGAGATACTGCTTTAGGAAAAATATATGAAGATTGGAATAATTTCTTCCTATTTGCCCATTCACTGTGGAATAGCCACCTACTCCTCATACTTAATAGAAGAATTGCGCAGACTCAAAAACAGAGTGTGTATCGTCTGTCATAAGGGGGGAAAAGGACTTGACTGTTATCCTGCATTCAATTACGATGATCCGGACTTGCCTCATAAAGCTTTAAAAGCAATGATGAAGTTCTCACCAGATCTTGTCCACATCCAACATGAATATGCCCTCTTCGGAGAGCAGAGAGGAATGAATGTCATTCCACTCGCCTATAAATTTGAGTTGAGCCAAATCCCAACAGTAATAACCCTCCATACTGTCCCTAAAAAGTGCGATTATGAAGAGCAAATAATTGAGAAAGCTCTGGTTGAGATTGCAGATGCCACAATTGTTCACGAACAATATCAAAGAGAATTGATCATAGGGCGGGTTGGCTATCAAGATAAAATTTGGGTCATTCCTCATGGTGTGCGTGAAATTAAACCTGTCTCAAAAGCGAAAGAGGAATTGGGCCTTGAAGAGAAAAAGATAATTCTTCTTGTGGGTTATTTTAGAAGGAGTAAAAATTTTGAGCGAGTGGTCAGGATTTTCCCAAAGGTTGCAGAGTCAGTCGATGATGCCCTTCTTCTTGTAGCCTCTGGAGCGAGGAGACCAGATGATATTGCCTATCAGGATGAATTTCTTGAATTTGTGGCTAAATCAGTTGCAAAAGATAAAATAAAAGTCTTACTTGGACCATTTTCCAAGCAGAAATTTGACCTCATTCTTTCATCGGCAGATGTTGCGGTCCTTCCATATCTAAAAGGCGCCCAAAGCGGGATTATGGCTCATTGTCTTGCCTTCGAAAAACCAATAGTTGTTACTTCCGATGTGCAGGCTATGGCTGATTTAGTCCAAAAAACCAGAAGTGGCCTTGTGGCTCGGACAAACTCTGAGCTGGCAGAGGTAATAATTACTATTCTGACCGATAAGAATCTGGCAAAAGAGTTTTCAGATAATGCCAGAAGACATGTCAAGAAGCGTGTTTCCTGGCAGATTATTGCATCCAGACATATGGACGTCTATAATAGGATTCTAAAAAATCGACTTTCATCCAGAGGAAGTTGTAATTGAAAAGGATTTAGGAGGCGAGATGAGAAAAGGCAGAAAAAAGGAAAAAGAGATTGTCGAAAGATATGCAGGAAATCCGATCATCACAAGCCAAGACGTACCCATTCCTTGTAATACAGTCTTTAATGCTGCAGCTACAGTCTATAAGAATGAATATATCCTTCTTGTAAGAGTTGAGGGCGTGGAGGGTAAATCTTCCCTCTGGATTGCAAGGAGCAAAGACGGCAAGAAATTTGAAATAGATAAAAAGCCTGCCCTCGCTCCATCGAATCAGGAACCCTTCAAGACATATGAGAAGAGAGGTTTAGAGGATCCAAGAATTACTAAGGTAAATGATACCTACTACATCATATACACTGCATATTCCCACTATTCTCCTCGCCTTGCTCTGGCCAAGACAGAAGACTTTGAAAATTTTGAGCGGATTGCGCTTATTTCTGAGCCAGTGAATAAAAACGCTGTTATTTTTCCCAAGAAATTTAGAAGAAGATATGTTCGTTATGACAGACCTATGAGTGCTGGCATAGCCACCTGGATATCTTACTCCTATGACCTCATTCATTGGGGAGATTCAAAGGTGGTCTTTGAGACGCGGCCAGGCTACTGGGATGCAGACAGAATTGGTCCCGGCGCTCCACCTATCCGAACAAAGAAAGGATGGCTTCTTATATACCATGGCGTGAAAAGGACATCTGCTGGTCCAATTTACAGGCTAGGCGTTGCCCTCTCTGATCTTAAGGATCCAGCTACGCTTATTGGCCGCTCAAGAGAGCCAATTTTATCACCTGCTGAATACTATGAGCGTGTTGGTGATGTTCCAAATGTTGTTTTTACCACGGGGGCAATCTTGGAAAAGAATAAAGAGGTGAAAATATATTATGGTGCCTGTGATACTTCCATCTGTCTAGCTACTGCCCACATAGATGATCTCCTTTCTTTGTGTAAGAAGAAAGAAATAGACGTATTGTAATTTTGGCTTTGGGAACCGTTAAAATAGCTGGCCTCAGCTACAGCTCCCAGGCATAACCCAGCTTCATAAAAAACGTCCTGTTTGCTTGTTTCAGGCCGAAGTCCGGGCCACCGAAATAATTGTTGCTGTATCCCAGGAAAAGACGGAGCCGCAACATTCCGCCCTCGACTCCGTCTTTTTATTATTTCAGACTTTTTTAATCGGTATGAGGACCGTTACAAACGCAAAAAGTAATAGGATCAACGCCGCCACTGGAAAGACGTACCAGGCAATACGGCTTAAGGTCAGCTGTTTTTTATTTTTTCCGGTTGTTATAGTGCGGTCTTCCAGGGGTATTCCGACAAGCATCATCCCCAGCAGGGCAATAAAACAAGACGAGATAATGAATGTCATCGCAGATGCTACATCCCTGACACCCCTGGAGGAAAAGCTGATTAAAGTTTGGACAAATGCCATAAGGGATCCTATGAGCCCTGTTAAGGCGAAACTCAGTGTGAATGACCTTCCGGCAGCAGCATCACCTATGAACATAACCAGCACTATTGTTCCTCCCAATACGACAAGAATAGACGGCCAATAAATAAATACTCCCAAAGGATTTAATGGGCTACCTGATTCGTATAATGATATGGACGATATTATTGTCCATCCTACAACAGCGATAAACAGAGCATAGCCGATCATGTTTTCAAACCTTAAGATTTTGACTGCCTTTTCACCCGGTTTTTCGAGTACTTCCCTGGATTCTTGCAAAGGATGTTTACTGAGCTCTCCGGTTAGCTTCAAGACGGGAACAAAACAGATAACTCCCAGTATCATTCCATAAACAGCGGGTAAGAAGGATTCCGACATTTGCAGAGCAATGTTTGCAATGCTACCCCTGGACTTGCCTAAGGCTGTGACAAAGCTGATGAAAGCTCCCAGAACTCCCAGCATTAAGAAATTGCGGGCGGCAGCTTCCCAGAAATACGCGGAATTTTGGAGATTTTCTTTCCCATCAGGGCCTCCCGCAGCGTGCTTGAAGGCAGCACCGATCTCGTGGGCGGAAAAGCCCATCAAAGCCATTCCCACTCCTCCCAACAGCACGAAAACCAGACTAGGTCCTTTCATCAGGTCGGTAAAAAAACTCCCGGATAGAATCACTGCAATAACGAAAAAAATAACAATTAAAATTCTTGATAAAACCTTCCATATTCTTTTTAAATCAATTATTGATGACATAGGATATCCTCCTTTCATAAATTAATCGATTACCATCAGCCGCATGAATTCCCCTTTGTGATTTTAGGGAGCATCAACTGAGATGGAATCGATGTATTCCATTTAAAATTGACATTCATAAGAATTTTACCCTCGCCGCTTTCTTTTTTGGGATCTGCGAGGAATTTTTTGAAGCTGGTCGGAAGAAAAGCACATAAATCAACGGTAAGTTCCAGAAATGTTTTTTCTTCTGGAATTGCAACAGTGAATATTCCCCATTCACAATCTCCATGCTGTTCATACTGTTTCAGCCGCCATTTCCCGTCCATTCGCTCCACCAGATCGAGGGGAGAAAGTAAGCCCAGGGCATGCTTAAATTCTGGGTCATCAATTTGATTAACATTTTCTACTTTGCCCAGAATATTCGTCGCATGATCTGCGATGGTTATCTCTTCTTCTGAGATCCACATGGTTTTGATTATGTCCTGATTTGGTTTTTTAACCTGCACCCGCGTCAGGTTGGGAGAGAGCCATTGGATGGAATATTTAAGTTGTTGGTCGTTTTCCGCTGGCACTTCCATCGAGCACTCCATCGACCTGGCGTGACTCACTCGATCAGAGACGATGACCGATGTTTTCAATAAAGAAATGGATTCCGCCAGGACGCTGCGCGGACCGGTTATTTGCAGGACGGCGCCCAAGACCACCATGATGATGGAGGCAGGGGCCAGAACTTGCTTTTTGAACATCCACCGCATCCATTTCAATCCTTCCCCGTGGAATAATCGCCGCAGAGCCCCGTTTGTCTCCTCCCTGCGTTGCTGCTGAGGCTGTTCCATTTTTTCCCGGAATAGTTTCAATTGCTTCTTCATTCTGCTTTCCAACTCCGGAGGCAGGTCATCCTTCAATGTCTGCTTTAATAGATCATCAATCTCGAACTTGCCTGAATTTTCTTTTTTCATTTTGATGCCTCCTTGAGAGAAGCAGGTTTTAAATGTGAAAGCCACTGGCTTAGTCGTGCCCTTCCCCTCGAGACATGGATTCTCACCGTTGTTTCGCTGCATTCCATTGCCTGGGCGATGACAGCATAGGGCTGATCCTTTATAAGCCTCATCAGAACTGCAACCGCCTGTCTCCTGGGCAGTCGTTTGATAGCCTCAAGGATTTCGGCCTCGATTTTCTTTCTTTCCAGCGCTTCATAAGCTGTAGTGTTCGGTTGAATCGGGAAGCGGTGAAGCGGTTCCGTTTTTTCATGCTGATGGAGACGTTTTCGTTTTCTCAATGAGTCGATGGCCGCATTTAAACATATTTTCAAAATCAGTGCCTGAGGATTAGGATGACTTCGGATAAGGTCCAGACGCTTCCAGATTTTTGTGAGCGAGTCTTGGAGGACATCTTTGGCCATCTCCGGATCACGCACAATTCGCCATATGGACCGTATCATTTGATGTTCTACGGGCTTAATCAACTGTTCAAAGAATAACTTCTCGTCTTTCAAGAAAATCTCCTCAGGGCGCTCCAGCCAGCCCTGTTTGTCTGGTACACTATGTTTCCGAGAAGTAATTGCAATATCCATCTTTCATTCATAATGGTAACCGTTAAAAAAGAAAAGATTGTTTACATCTTTCTAATATTTTATAAAGTTTTTTTACAACCGCTTCAATCTATTGTATCTTTTCTGCATTTTATCGGCTAGTCTTTGGATGGTTTATTAAAGAATCGCAAATTTATAGATACGTCCATTAATTTAGTTTTTTTGCTTGTCGGATTCACCCAACTCTCGATGTACTCCTTTCCATTAATTATAAGTTATGTGTCATAAATAGATGACAGCATTGTTTCTTTCATCTCTTTCCTTTCCCCTAATCCCATATTCCCCATATTAAACGCAAAAAGCGCTTACAAAGTTGATATGGGGAATATTTATTTCTGTTCGAATACGGACATTAACTGTTTATAAATAATACATGTATGTTTCATAAGTGTTAGAAAACCCCAAGAAGATGAAATTGGCATGTTATTTGCTATTATTAATGTATGTATATTTTAAGAAAGGAGTTTATTATTACTAATTCGATTTAAGTCTATTTGCCATGAATGTTGCTAAATAAAATATAGATTGCCGAAAGTAATCGAGTGAAGGAGATTTAAGTGATAGCGACCGGGCTCATTCAGGGAATTTCAATAAGAATGCATCATTTTGTGATTTAAATACGTATATATATATGAAGGATGTAAAAGGATAGATTAGAACGATGGAATGCCCTAATTGCAGTTTCGAAAATCCCGACGACAGCCATTTCTGTAACAAGTGTGCAACTCCGCTCCCGCCAGGAGATGAAATTTCTGTCTCTCCTACCAAAACTATGGAGAAAGCCACAGAGGAATTAACCAGGGGAACCACTTTTGTTTCCAGGTACGAGGTCATCGAAGAGCTGGGAAAAGGAGGCATGGGGAATGTTTACAGGGTATTCGATAGGAAGTTAGAGGAGGAAGTAGCCTTAAAAATAATAAAACCTGAGATTGCTTCCAACGGGGATTCTATCGACCGTTTCAGTAATGAACTTAAGTTTGCTCGCAAGGTTGCCCATAGGAATGTCTGCAAGATGTATGATTTGGGTGAAAAAGAGGGAACCCATTACATCACCATGGAATATGTGCCTGGAGAAAGTTTGATGAGCATGATTGGAATGATGGGACAGTTAAGTGCAGCGCAGGTTGTTTTCATTGCGAAGCAAGTGTGCGAAGGACTGGCTGAAGCGCACCGTCTGGGGGTTGTTCATCGTGATTTGAAGCCAAGCAACATCATAGTTGATAGAGAAGGCAATGCCCGTATTTTGGATTTTGGAATAGCCCGCTCGCTTAAGGCAAGAAGCATGACAGGTCCTGGAGTGATGGTCGGGACGCCAGCCTACATGTCACCTGAGCAGGTTGATGCGAAGCAAGTAGACATCCGTTCTGATATCTATTCTTTAGGAATCATCCTGTATGAGATGATAGCAGGGAGGGTGCCTTTTGATGGAGATACAGCTTTAAGTATTGCCTTGAAGCATAAGACAGAGAAACCTCTTGATCCCATAAATTTTAATGCTCAGATGCCTTTGGAACTGAGCCGGGTGATTCTCAAATGTATGGAGAAGGATAAAGAGAAGAGGTATCAGGAGGCTAAGGAGCTCCTTTCTGAATTGCGCAGGATAGAGGAAGGGATTACCACCACAGAGAGAGAGATTCCTAAAAAAAAGCCTATCACTTTAAAAGCAGTAAAGGTAACACTCAGGAAGCGATGGATGATGATTGCTGCGCTTTTTGCAGTGGTAGTTGTGGCGGGAATGGTTATATTATACAGCGGAATAAAAATGCCAATGCTTCCTACAGAGTCAACATTACTTGTGGTTCTGCCGTTTGAGAATTTAGGACCTCCTGGAGATGAATATTTCGCCGACGGAATAACTGAAGAGATTACAAGCCGCCTGGCCGCCTTACACGGACTCGCTGTAATCTCTCGGACAAGTGCAAAACAGTATAAAAAGACTGACATGACAACCCAGCAGATTGGTGATGAGTTAGGAGCTGATTATGTGCTTGAGGGGGCAGTGCGCTGGGATCGGAGTGCTGAAGGTAATGGCCGGGTGAGGGTGACGCCCCAGCTGATACGTGTTTCTGACGATACTCATCTCTGGGTAGAGCGCTACGATCGGGTCATCAAAGATATATTTTCCGTCCAATCCGAGATTGCCGAGAAAGTTGCCAAGCAATTAGATCTTACGATTTTGGAGCCGGAACGAAGAGCTCTGTACGAGCAGCCTACTGATAACCTCGAGGCCTATGACTGTTACTTAAAAGGAAAAGAACATGAGTATAAAGGATGGTCATATTCAGATGATCAAGAATTCGATCTTGCTATAGAGAATTTAGAAAAAGCGACTGAGTTAGACCCTGACTTTGCCTTAGCCTATGTCCAGATATCCTTGATACATTCCAGGATGTATTTTTTCGGAGATAACCGCACTAACGAGCGCTTGGTAAAATCGAGAGCTGCAGTGGATAGAGCATTTGAGCTACAACCGGATCTGCCTGAGGCGCAGGCAGCTTTGGCGTTTTATTACTATTGGGGGCTCCTTGACTATGATCGTGCCGAGGAGATATTTAAATCAGTCCAAAAAGCTCAACCTAACTCCCCTCCGGAGCTGCTCGGCTATATTCAGAGGAGGCAGGGAAAGTGGGAGCAATCCTTGTCGATCCTCGAAAAGGCATTTAAGCTCAACCCGCGTCATTCTCAATTAGCCTATGAAATAGGGCTGTCCTACCAAGGAATGCGCAGCTACGAGAAGGCTGAGGAATGGTTCAATCGAGCACTCTCGATAAATCCGAAGCGTCTTACACCTCGCTTAGGGAAAATTGGGACCTATGTCTTCTCGAAAGGAAATACGAAAGAAGCTCTAAGCTTGCTGGAGACGTTGCCCCAGCACCAGTTAACTGATTACATGTGGCTTACTCTTAGCATGCTCGAGCGAAACTACCAGGAGGTGTTGGACCGGCTTGCCTCCTTGTCCTATGATTCTTTTGAAGGACAGCATTATTATTTCCATAAAGATCTAACTTTTGCCGCAGTATATCATGCCATGAAAGAGTGGTCGCTGATGAAGACCAGGGCCAAATCAGCGAGCATCGCACTGGAAAAAGCCATTAGAGAGAATACTGGAGATCCGAGATTTCACGCTGCCCTTGGCCTTGCTTATGCCTACCTGGGCCGCAAAGCTGAAGCCGTTCAAGAAGGAAACCATGCTGTGAAACTTCATCCAGTATCAAAAGACGCAGCCTTTGGGCCTTGTTACATCCTGAACTTAGCCAGGATTTATACTGTGATCGGTGAATACGAGGAGGCTATCGATCAGTTGGAGTATCTCCTCTCTATCCCATCTGCTGAATTTCTCTGGCAGTCTGTCTCTATTCCCTTACTTCGCCTTGATCCGCAGTGGGACCTGCTGCGTGAACATCCTAAGTTTCAGCGTTTGTTACAGAGGGAATAGAGATAATTTAATCGAGGTTTTTTTCTATTTCCTGGATTAATTTCTTAATACCTTCCTGCTGTGAATTCAGGCCTAAGGATGCTTTCAAAGCATCCAGTGCCTTCTTTTTTTGGTGGGTTTTATAGAAGCAGAAACCGAGGGAATTAAGAAGTCTGACTTCGCTGTTATAGATTTTGTTACCCTCAAGCAAATTATCGATAGCATCTGGGTAGCTCCCTATTTCCATATATATGTTTCCTCTTATCATATAGTAATCAAATTTAAATTTTTCATCTTCTTTAATACCCTCGATCAATTCCAGACTTTTATTAAACTTTTTAGTCTTTTTCAGAAAATATGCGTACTCGACCAATCCCGCTTTGTATTCAGGTTTTAGCAAGTAGGCCTTTTTATAGGCAGCTTCGGCTTTTCCTAACTCATTCACTTTGTCGTATTGGTATGCTAAAGAATAAAAAAATAAAAAATTATTAGAAAGGGAAATTGACTTGGCCAAAATAACAGGGTGAGGAACTATCTTTTTTGGGGATACAATAAAGTTAGTAGCTTCCTCACCAATTATTGCTCCTTTTCCATCTTTTAAATTTATTTTCATCTTATAATAATCAGGGCGTAAGCCTTGCAGCGATATCCAGCGCATGATAGAAAGGATTTTATTATACGGATAATTCCTCAAATCCAAGTGAAAAGACTTATTTGGAGGATTCTTATTGCTGAGGTCATTTATTAAAACTTCCACTTTGCCTTCTTGCCATAAATCTTTTGTGACGTTCTTAAGATTAAAAAAGAGGACCATTTCATCTGTTGAAGAAAAAATATTATTGGGATCAACAAGCAATTTTATATCCATCACCCTAAAAGGAACATGAAGAAGAGTTGGAGATTCTTGGAGTATGCATCCCAAAACAGGGCCGATAATCTTTGCTGGTCCTGAGTTTCTTGGGACAGAAATATCTTTCTCAAGAACGCTGAACTCTTTTCCTATGGAATTCTGAATAAGAATATTTAATCTATAATTGCCCTCAATTATAGGGAAGGAATCCTGGATTGAAATCCCGTTTTCCCTTATTTTGTCAGCTTCATCAGGATAAAAATAAAAGGGAAAATCTTTGGAGTATTGAAAAATAATTTCTGTCTCTTTTCTTAAGCTAACACAAAGTTTAAAATTACAGTAATACTGCTCTTTCGGCTCAACATAATCAATAGAAAAGCTAACAGGACTAATAGAGAAATGTAATAAACTGATATCAAGGACTGGATCTAGGGTCAATGCGATTTCTGCGATGCTTTCGATATAATTCGTCAAATCGTCTGTGCTCACTACTCCTTTATAATTTGAAAGAGGAGGAATGATATAGCTTGTTTGCTTTAGCCATTCTCTATATTTTTCAGAAAGATTTGTTTCTTTAATTTTTCGAGCTGAAAAAAGAGTAGAAAGTGAAAAAAGAAAAATAAGAAGGAATATTGTCCGTTTATATTTCATAATATTCACCTTATGTATTCTATTTTCACCAGAAACCTCAAATTCCATTCTGCAGCTGAAACAGCAGAGAAGCGATCCCTTCTGCTCTGGGAGCGGAAGGGGCCCAAGGAGGTTAAAATTAAACTGAACAACTTAAAAGTTGAACCTTATTCCAAATCTGAAAACTCTGCGATTCAGAAACCTTCGCTTTCATGTGCAACAACTCCTCCGTTATAATATTCCTGATTGTTCAATCCCACTTTGATATCTTGCCAGGACACAATATAATTGATGGCCCCAAGGTACTCACCTTTTAAGGTTACCTTGACACAAGGAAAAGGGCCGCCATTCCCGCACCCTTAGCGACTCCTTGGATAGCTCCAAATTCTTGGCCTGGATCAGAAATTACAGTCAGGAAGAACAAGATAAGTAAAATCGCGATTAAGATTATGATTTTTTTCACTTTTTCTCCTTTTTCTATGGTGATTCATTGCTTATCTAGCAAGAACCATGCCATTTAATTCAAAGGAGTATGAAGCACCAAGAAAAAAGTGATAAAATTAGCCAATCTGATAGCGAGTAACATTATTTCCCCAGGAAAATAATCATGCTAGAATTCATCTATTTTCTGGTTCGTTTAAAATGGCTGTTGAGGCGTGATCATGTTTCAAAGAATAAAATTGTCTAATATTTAGACATTAATAGGTTGAGGGGAACGAGGGAAGGATTGGAATCTATAGGAAATAAACGAGATAAGGGCAGAGAGAGCACGTATGTCTAATTTTCATGCTGTTTTAGGAGATATGAGAAAGGGGACAAAAATGGGGCCTGGCCCCATTTTACGTATTTTATTTCTTGATTTTATACTTGCTGATTTTGTTATCCAACGTCTGTCGTGTAACACCCAATATCTTAGCGGCATCGCTTTTGTTCCCTTTGGTATATCTCAAAGCTCTGATAATATGATCTTCCTCCATATTTTCTATCGTGCCAAGAGGAGATGGGATTATCTTGCCGCCTTTACGGATATGCATGGGTAAATCCTCTGGCTGAATGACTTCTCCCTGTCCTAGAACTACCGCTCTTTCTATACAATTCTTCAGCTCTCTCACATTACCAGGCCAGTCATAGGCTAATAATAATTTTTCTGCACTGGGCGAGATTTTTTTTACTCTTCCAGCCATGAAATTTTCTGCCAAGGGGATTATATCTTCTTTTCGCTCTCGAAGTGTAGGAAGCTTCAGCAATACGACATTTAAGCGATAATAAAGATCCTCGCGAAATTCTCCTGCTTCAACATGTTTTTCCAGTTCTTTGTTTGTGGCTGCGATCACTCGGACGTCAACATTTATGTTTTTAGATCCGCCAATTCGCTGAAATTCCCTCTCCTCCAACGTGCGTAGCACTTTTGCCTGCATATCCAGACTCATGTCTCCGATCTCATCAAGAAAAATTGTGCCGCTGTCAGCTAATTCGAATTTTCCCTGTCTTGTGCTAACCGCGTGAGTAAAAGCTCCTTTTTCATGTCCGAATAGCTCGCTCTCGATTAACTCTTTTGGAATGGCAGCACAATTGACGGGGATAAAGGGTTGATCCCTGCGCGGAGATAACGAATGGATAGCCTGGGCGACCAGTTCCTTGCCTGTCCCCGTATCGCCTTGAATAAGGACTGTAAGTCCTGTGGGAGCAACTTTTTTAATGGCTGCAAAAACCTTCTTCATCTCTTCGGATTCACCCAGGACCTGGAATTTTGGCTTCAATGCTTTTCCTAGCCGGATATTCTCTTGGACCACTTGCCTGTGAAGCCATGCATTTCTCATTGCTATCCCGGCCTGATGACAGAGAGCTGTTAAAAACATCATGTCATCTTGAGAGAAACTTCCTGCAGAGACACGGTTGTCCAGGTATACTACCCCCATAACCTCTTCTCGAAAGAGCAGGGGAGCACATACGGCGGATCTGATGTTATATTCCCTGACGCTTTTTACATCCTTGAACTGGCTGTCTTTGAGAGCATTAGCTGTCAGGATTGAAACGCCGCCTTTAAGCACCTTATGGATTATTGTTCTGCTTACTTCCAGCTTTTCCGGCTCTTGATCACCTGTATTATCTCGAACAGACTCACAGATCAAATCTCCAGTATTTTCATCAACCAAGGCTATAAAACCTCTCTCTGCATCAAGCGTTCTTAATGCTGCGCTCAATATTTCATCCATCATATGATACGAATCTTCAAGATGTAAACTAATAGCTTTGCCAACTTCATATAGAAGCATTAGCCTCTGATGGTCCTTTTGGAGCGATTGGAGATCCGCATCATCAACGGAGAAAACCGAAGTCTTTTTGGCGTCCAAGGATGCAACTTCTAAAGTCTCATGGGACATGTCTTCATTGGCGAGAAATTCAACCTGGGCAGTGGAAGGGGTCTCCTCTGATTTGAAGATCAAAATTGAGTCGCCTAATCCTATTTTATCCCCGTCTCTCAATCTATGGGAAGAGACGACCTTTCCATTTATCGTAGTATGATGTCTGGCGCCCACGTCGCTAATCTCATAGCCACCATCTTTAAGTGCTATTATCTTAGCGTGATCACGGGATACGCTCTCATCCGTTAGGAATACATCGTTGGTGTGTTTTCTGCCGATAGTTGAAACGGCTTTGGTGAGTTTGAAAATTTTGTCTTTAGAACCCGCTCTTTTTAAGATCAAATGAGGCATGTTTCTTAATCCTTCTTTGTTTTGCTGGGCCGTCTTTTCTCAGTGTCCTTATATTTTATCCTTACTTCCGAAAGCATACAAGTCTATTTCTTACGAAGTTCTCGGCGGTTGCGTAACTAGCCTGGGATTAGCCAGAAAAAAGGGGACAGGCCTCTTTTTCTCATTTTCTGTCTGCATATAGAAACCGTCCTTTTTCTTACAGAAAAAGCAGCCTGTCCCCTTTTTCCCGTACAAGATTTGACTCATATTATATTACTTGTTATTCTAATGCTAGATGGGAGGAGGAAATACCGTTTATGGAATGCCCTAAGTGTCATTCTGAAAATCCAGACGAAAGCCGCTTCTGCGGCAAGTGTGCAACACCGCTTCCTTCCCCGGAGGAAATCTCGGCATTTCCCACCAGGACTCTGAAAAAAATTCCGGATGAATTAACAAGGGGAACAACCTTTGCCTCCAGGTACGAGGTCATCGAAGAGCTGGGAAAAGGAGGCATGGGGAAAGTCTACAGGGTACTCGATACTAAGATAGAAGAAGAAGTAGCTTTAAAACTCATCCAGCCTGAAATCTCTTCAGATAAAAAGACCATAGAACGCTTCAGAAACGAGCTGAAAATTTCCCGCAGGATTGCCCACAGGAATGTCTGCAAGATGTATGACCTTGGTGAAGAGAAAGAAGTCCATTATATCACCATGGAATACGTGCCCGGGGAGAGCTTGAAGAGCATGATCGGGATGATGGGGCAGCTAAGCGCGGGACAGGTTGTTTTCATAGCCAGGCAGGTGTGTGAGGGATTAGCCGAAGCACACAGGTTAGGTGTAGTTCACCGTGATTTGAAGCCGAGCAACATCATAATCGATAAGGAAGGTAATACTCATATTATGGATTTTGGGATAGCCCGCTCGCCTAAAGTAAAAGGGATAACAGGTCCTGGGAGGATAATCGGGACACCGGAGTACATGTCACCAGAACAGGTAGAAGGGAAGGAAGTAGACCAGCGTTCTGATATCTACTCGCTAGGAGTCATCCTGTATGAGATGATGGCTGGGAGGTTGCCGTTTGAAGGAGATACTTCTTTAAGTATTGCTATAAAGCATAAGACAGAGACACCTCCGAACCCAAGGCAGTACAATACTCAGATTCCCGAAGATCTGAGCCAGTTGATACTAAGATGTATGAAGAAAGATAAAGAGAAGAGGTATCAGGAGGCGAAGGAGCTCCTTTCAGAATTGATCAGGATAGAAGAAGGGATTTCCACTGTAGAAAGAGTTATACCTGCAAGAAAGCCAATTTCCTCTAAGGAGATAACAGTAACATTCAGGAAGCCATGGATGATGATTGCCGCTATTTTTGCTGTGGTAATAGTGGTTGGAGTTGCCATCTTATATTTGATAAACAAAAAGCCAGTGTCTGCTCGAGAACAAAAAATGCTAGTGGTTCTGCCTTTTGAGAATCTAGGGCCTGCAGAAGATGAATATTTTGCTGGTGGAATAACTGAAGAGATTACGAGCCGTTTGTCAGCCTTGCAAGGGCTAGGAGTCATCTCCCGGACCAGCGCAAAACAGTATATAAAGACAGATAAGACAACCCGGCAGATTGGCCAAGAGTTAGGGGTTGATTATATACTCGAGGGCACAGTGCGCTGGGATCGGAGTGCTGAGGGCAAAGGCCGCGTGCGTGTAACGCCGCAGCTTATTAGAGTGTCAAACGATACTCATATCTGGTCTGATAGCTATGACCGAGCTCTCGAAGATATCTTTACGGTCCAGTCCGAGATTGCCGAACATATCGTGAAGAAACTGGATATCACAGTGCTTGAGCCGGAACGCAAAGCTCTCCGTGCTCGTCCTACTGATAATATTGAAGCTTATGACCTTTACCTGCGCTCGAATGAACATATTTACAAGGGATATCGGATGAATGATATCAACGAATATGAGCAAGGTGTAACACTACTGGAAAAGGCTATCGAGCTAGATTCTGACTTCATTTTTGCCTACATTTATCTTGCCAATGTCCACACATATCTCTATCTTGTTGGAATGGACCGTAGTCAGGAACGGCAGGAAAAGGCGAGAGAAGTCATAGATATATTACTCGAGCTTGGGCCGGGTCTACCTGAGACACAATTGGTACTCATGAATTATTATTTTCGTGTACTTAAAGATTATGACCGCGTACTTGAAATATATGAATCGATAAAGAAAGCTCGTCCAAACATCTCGCCTGGGTATTTAGGCTTAATTCATCAAGCCAAAGGCAACTGGCAACAAGCAGCAAAAAACTATGAGGAGGCGTTTAGACGCAACCCGCGTGCTGGAGGCCTTGCTCATGATCTGGGGCTTTGTTATGAGCGCATGCGAAGGTTCGAGAAGGCTGAGGAATGGTTTGATCGATCGCTCTCAATTAGAGCGGATAGTATTTGGCCTCAGCTTGGGAAAGTTAGAGTCGCTTACCTTTCCCATGGAGACACGAAAAAGGCGCTTGCTTTGCTGGAGGAGGTGCCTTCCCACAAGTTCAAAGACTACTGGAGATATATTATTGGAATGCTCGATCGAGACTACGATGAGATGATTGTGCATCTTTCCTCCCTGTCCTACGATTTGGCTGAAGCAAATTATTTCTATTTCCAAAAACATCTAGCTCTGGCTTCTGTCTATCACGCGAAGAAGGAATTTGCCCTTATGAGAATCCATGCTGACCAGGCACGTATTTCTTTGGAAAAGCTCAGAGAAAAGCGTCCTCAAGATGCAAGACTTCATTCTTCACTTGGCCTTGCTTATGCCTACTTAGGCCGCAAAGAAAAAGCGATTCGAGAAGGGAGGCAAGGGGTAAATCTCTATCCAGTATCAAAAGATGCCTACGGCGGAACTCATCATGTGTATCACTTGGCCTGGATTTATACTGCAGTTGGCGAATACGAGGAAGCTCTCGATCAGCTGGAGTTCCTCATGTCTATTGCAGCTGGTGAAGTAGCTACTGTTGCTTTACTGCGGCTAGATCCAAAGTGGGATCCGTTGCGCCAGCATCCGCGATTCCAAAGTTTGATCGAAGAGAATTAACAGTGGCGAGAAAAGGCAATCGCGATAATCTCTCAATAAAAGGTTCTTAATACTCTGATTAATTATTTGTGCTAAGGCAAATCCAAACTTATTTTCAGTGCCCCATTTACTTCTTCCACTCTAGAAGTATCTAAATACCCCAATTTATCTATTATTCTATTTTTATCAATTGTTCTTATTTGATCACATTGGATAACACTTGGATAATCTAATCCTCCTTCCCCCTTATCAACCCAAACATCTGTTGGATATTTTTTATCAATTTTTTTTTGACTGGTTATTACAGCAATAATTGTTAAAGGAGAAAACCTGTTTCCTGTATTATTTTGAATAATCAAGCATGGTCTTATTTTTTTCTTTTCAGCTCCCCTTGCGGGATTCAAATTAACTAAAACCACATCTCCTCGGCTTAATTCTTCTTTCACTTTAAATATTTTCCTCGTCTACGTACCTGAAATCTTCAGATATTTTGAGATTTAATTTAGCTTTTGCCTTATATCCTTCTTCAAGTTCCTTTTTAAGCTGTGCTTTTTTAAAATTATTAACATATTCTTTTGTGGCTTCTCGTACAAATTTACTAAAATCAGTTTTTGATTTTTTAGTTACGCTATTTATTTCCTTTAATAAATCCATGGGGAAATTAATATTTTTCCTTACCGCTCTCATACTACACCTCCAATGTACACCTAATAAGTATACATTGAATATACATCAATAATATACATGTAGCAATACATATTGTCAACCTTTTATTACGAGATCGCACAGCCTGTTCCGAGCAAAGCGAAGGAATCTTTTTCGCTCCTCGCGATGACACTGGAATAATT
>CAYTBG010000030.1:0-27473 GCA_964435925.1 uncultured Eubacteriales bacterium
TTCCGAGCAAAGCGAAGGAATCTTTTTCGCTCCTCGCGATGACACTGGAATAATTTCGTTTGTATTAGTAAAATAATCATTGAGGATACCATAAGTGGCTAAAGGCATAATTTTTGACATCAAGCGCTATGCTATTCACGACGGTCCTGGAATTCGAACTACAATTTTCCTCAAGGGATGCTCTATGCGATGTCAGTGGTGTCACAATCCTGAGGGCATAGAATCAGAGCCTGAAATTATGCTGCGTCCATCCAGATGTGCAAAAGAATGCAACGAGTGCGTTTCTTTCTGTCCCCAGGATGCAATTTCAAAAGATGGAAATTCCATCAAGATAGATAAAGCCAAATGTGATTTATGCCGAAAGTGCGAGGATGTTTGTGTCTATGAAGCTCTTGAAGTAGTCGGCAGGGAAGTAACAGTTCAGGAAATTATGGAGGAGATAGAAAAGGACAAGATATTCTTTGACGAATCAGGCGGAGGCATCACTTTTTCTGGCGGTGAACCCCTGATGCAGGTTGATTTTTTAGAAGCCTTACTTAAAGAAATTAAAAAGAAAAATATTCATGTTACCGTGGATACCTCAGGGTATGTTTCTTTTGAGGATTTGGACAGGATAAGCGATAAAGTAGATTTATTTTTGTATGATCTTAAAATCATGGATGAGAAAAAGCATGAGAAATACACTGGAGTATCAAACAGGCTCATCCTCGAGAACTTAAAGAAACTCGCAGAAAGAGAAAAATCCGTTGCTGTCCGTATTCCACTCGTATCAGGGATTAATGATGATGACCAGAGTATCCACATGTTTGTTGACTTTCTTCAGAGCCTCAAGAACATTAAACTGATAAACCTTTTGTCCTATCATAAAGGAGGGCGTGAAAAATATAAAAGGTTAAGAAAGGAAGGATCTCCGAAAACATTTCAATCCCCTTCGGATGAGAGGATTGAAGAGATTAAGAAGATCTTAACTGATTCTGGTGTTTCTGTAAAAACAGGTGGTTAAAACATGAAGGAGAGGATAAAAAAATTAAGAGAGCAGAGCTTGAGCATAAAGCCCTATATTACTCCAGAGAGAGCAAAGCTTATAACTGAGTTTTATAAAAGTGACACGGCGAATAAGGTCTCTTCTCCTGTTCAAAGAGCCTTAGCCTTCAAATACTTGCTTGAAAACAAGGCATTATGCATCAACGAGAATGAGCTCATCGTGGGAGAACGAGGGCCTGCTCCAAGGGCGACTCCAACTTATCCAGAAATTACTGCTCACAGTCTTGAAGACCTCAGAATACTGGATACAAGAAAGAAAACATCTTTTGCAGTCGATGTAGAAACAAAGAAAATATACGAAGAGGAAATCATCCCATTCTGGAAAGGCAAAGCTATAAGAGACAGAATATTCGGCGAGATGTCCGAGGAATGGAAGGCCGCTTATGAAGCAGGAGTCTTTACTGAATTCATGGAACAGAGAGCACCCGGACATACTGTTTTAGACGATAAGATATACAAGAAGGGTTTTCTTGACTTTAAAAAAGACATAGAAAGGAGCATTAAAAACCTTGATTCTTCGAATGATCCTGAAGCCCCTAAAAAAAGAGAAGAACTGAAGGCGATGGAGGTTTGTGCTGATGCCCTGATTACGTATGCAGAGCGTCATGCTGAGAAGGCAAGAGAATTGGCAAAAAAAGAAAGGAATCCAGAAAGAAAAAAGGAGTTAGAAAGAATCGCAGAAAACTGCTCCCGTGTTCCAGCCCACTCTCCCAGGGATTTTTGGGAAGCCTTACAGTATTACTGGTTTGTGCACCTTGGGGTTATCATAGAGTTTAATACTTGGGATTCTTTTAATCCAGGAAGGCTCGACCAGCATCTGTATTCTTTCTATAAAAAAGGACTTGAGGAGGGAACTCTTACCCCAGAGAAAGCCAAGGAGCTTTTGCAGGCATTCTGGATAAAATTCAACAATCAACCTGCGCCTCCAAAAGTCGGCGTAACTGCAGAAGAGAGTGCCACTTACACTGATTTTGCTCTGATTAATACAGGCGGGATAAAGCCCGATGGTTCTGATGCAGTCAACGAACTCTCTTATCTAATCCTCGATGTAGTCAAGGAGATGAGGATTTTACAGCCGAGTTCTATGGTTCAGATAAGCAAAAAAACGCCTGATCCTTTCTTGAAAAGGGCACTGAAAATAATAAAGACAGGCTTTGGCCAGCCGTCTGTTTTTAACGCGGATGCTATTGTCCAGGAGCTTGTAAGGCAGGGAAAATCCATTGAGGATGCTCGAAACGGAGGAGCCAGCGGTTGTGTCGAGACAGGTGCTTTCGGAAAAGAAAACTATAACCTCACAGGTTATTTTAATTTGAATAAAGTTTTTGAGATTACGTTAAACAACGGAGTTGACCCCAAGACAGGAAAAGAAATTGGCTTGAAAACAGGCAATCCTTCTTCATTTAAATCGTTTGCGGAAATATTCGAGGCATTCAAAAAACAGCTTAACTATTTTGTAGATATCAAGGTTAAAGGGAATAACATCATCGAAAGATTGTATGCCGAGCATCTTCCATCTCCTTTTCTCTCTCTTCTCATAGATGATTGTATAGCCAAAGGAAAGGATTACCATGATGGGGGAGCACGTTACAACACCTCCTATATTATGGGAGTCGGCCTGGGATCGATAACCGATATATTAGCATCCGTAAAATACAATGTCTTTGATGAAAAACAGATCACAATGCAAGATCTTCTGAAGGCGTTGGAGAATAACTTTGAAGCGGATGAACCTCTCCGTCAGAGATTTCTAAACAAAACGCCCAAATACGGAAATGACGATGATTATACTGATGAGATAATGAAATCCCTCTTTGAAGCCTATTATGATGCTGTGAGGGGAAGGCCCAATACGAAAGGAGGATTTTACGAGATTAATCTTCTGCCGACAACGGTTCATATTTATTTTGGGAAAGTTGTCGGTGCTACCCCAGATGGAAGAAAAGCAGCGGAGCCTTTATCTGAGGGGATTTCTCCAGTTCAGGGAGCAGATAGAAAAGGTCCGACCGCTGTCGTCAAATCGGCTTCAAAAATGGACCATGTGCGGACAGGAGGGACGCTCCTTAATCAGAAATTCACACCCAGTCTTTTGGCAGATGAAGATGGAATAGAAAAGCTTGCTCACCTTATAAGGTCATACTTCAAGCTCAATGGCCACCATATTCAGCTTAATGTTGTTAGTGCGGATACACTTCGAGAAGCCCAGAAGTATCCTGAGAAATACAGAGACCTTATTGTGCGGGTGGCAGGCTATAGCGATTATTTTGTTGATGTTGCTGTGGATCTTCAGAATGAAATTATCAAACGCACCGAACACAAATCATTCTAAATTGCCTGCATTTGATTCATATTGTGTAGAGTTCATCTTCTGTAGGGGTTTTGTATTGTGTAGGGATTTGATTCATCAAAAACGATCTTGAATAGAATGCGCGAATCAAAAAGAATTAGATGCGAAAAGCAAAAATGTATTGTAGGATGTAGGGGCTTGATTTATCAAGCCCACCTTTGGCATATATATATAATTATTTGCATCTGTTTGATTTGTCTTGTGTAGGGGTTTGATTCATCAAACCCACCTTGTTTATTATATAAGATTGTTTTATATTCTGCAGGTGCTTGATTCATCGCGCCCACGATAATAAAAAATGGTCAAAATAAAAAAGGAGAAAAGGGATGATTGATGCAAGAATTTATGCTCAACGGAGGAGTGGTTTAAAAGAAAAAATCAAATCAGGCTTGATTCTTTTTTTGGGAAATGAGGAATCTCCCATGAATTACCAAGGAAATCCATATCATTTCAGACAGGACAGCACGTTTCTCTATTTTTTTGGTCTTGATTTTCCCGCTCTTGCGGCTGTTATAGACATTGATGAAGACAAGGAGGTCGTTTTTGGAAACGACGTAGAAATTGAGGATATTATCTGGATGGGCTTTCAACCTTTATTATTAGTAAGAGCCATGGGAGCAGGTATTAAAGAGACAGCTCCACTCAATCAACTCGAAGAGACAGTAAAAAAGGCAATCAAAAAAGGAAAAAAGGTTCATTTTCTTCCTCCTTACAGACCTGAGACGAGATTGAAGTTAGCTCAATTACTGGATCTTGATCCTGACGTAATAAAGGAAAATATTTCTAAGGAGCTTATAAAAGAGGTGGTGGCGCAGAGATCGGTTAAGATAGATGAAGAAATTGATGAGATGGAAAAAGCTCACATCGTATCATATGAAATGCATACAACTGCCATGAGGATGGCCAAAGCCGGTGTGTATGAAAGAGAGATTGTGGGAGAGATCGAGGGCATTGCCCTTTCTCATGGTTGCCAACTTGCATTTCCAACAATATTAACAATTGACGGCCAGATTCTGCACAATCATTATCATGGTAACGTCCTTAAAGAAGGCCGGCTTCTTGTGAATGATTCTGGCGTAGAGTCTGAGATGCACTATGCATCCGATATAACCCGAACATTCCCTGTCGGTGGAAAATTTACCGAAAAACAAAAAGAAATATACGAAATAGTGCTCCACTCTCAAGAAACAGCCATTCATTCCATTAAACCTGGGATAAAATACAGAGAAATTCACCTTAAAACTTCAAAAATTATTGCGTCTGGATTGAAAGATCTAGGCCTGCTAAAAGGCGATATTGAAGATGCGGTGAGGGAAGGAGTTCATGCCATGTTCTTCCCCCATGGATTGGGTCACTTGATAGGTCTTGATGTTCATGATATGGAGGATTTAGGAGAGGATCATGTAGGCTATGATGATAAGACTAAAAGGAGTGATCAGTTTGGTTTTGCTTATTTAAGGTTTGCCAAGGAACTTCAGCCAGGTCATGTATTGACAGTAGAGCCTGGAATTTATTTTATCCCAGCCCTGATCGATAAGTGGAAAAGAGAGAAGAAATTAACCCAATTCATAGATTATGAAAGAGTTGATAAGTACAAAGATTTTGGAGGAATTCGAATAGAGGATAATGTTCTGGTTACAGAAGATGGAAACAGAGTCCTCGGGAAATCCATACCAAAAAAAGTAAGAGAATTGGAGGAAATTACAGCAAAATAGAATAAAGGTGGGTTTGATGAATCAAGTCCCTACAATGAAAAAAGGCTGGCGGTAATTACTCAAGTTTTGCAAGCCTGCCCCCATTGTTCCCTGCGGGGATTTCTTCTTTGGGACCGATGACGACTTCCACCGCTTTTTCGGGGTTAAGGATATCTTTGATGTAGGTGTTAATTTCATCAAGGCCGATTGCATCTATTTCCAGGAAAAATCCGCTAAGAAACTCGTAGCCGAGACCAAGAGCCTCAAAGGAGACAAGATTCTCGGCCCTTATTCCTTTTGTTTCGTTGTTTCTCAGGAAAGAGGCTTTTGTATAGATTTTTGCGACCTCAAGTTCTTCTTCAGTTATCCCTTTTTCGAAAAGACTGCTCAGAACCTTCTTTAGGGCTTCCAGGGCAACTTCTTTTTTCTCTTTATCTGTCTCAAGATAGGCCTCGAGCATCCCTCCATCTTTCATCAGTGTTGCTTGTGCATTAACATTGTAGGCAAGTTTCTCTCTGTATCTTAAGGCCCAAAGTCTTGATCCGACTCCTTTGCCGAGGAAATTTTCTATTATATAAGCTAGGATAAAATTCTTACGTGTGATCTTTGGCAGAGGGAAGGCAAGAGAAATGAAACATTGTTTGCTATCTTTTTCTATAAATACTTTTTTTTCTTCCGGGATGGTTAATGTGCCTGGTTTTGATTTGGGCTGTTCTCCAGAGGGAAGCTTCGAAAAATATTCATTCAGAATTTTGATAATAGACTCCTTTCCCAGATCAGAGATAACGACAATGGCCATATTTTCTGCCACGAAATAGTTCTCATAGTAATTTTTGATATCCTTCTTTTTTATAGCTTTTAAGGATTCTTCACTGCCTAAAACAGAACCGGCCAGGCTTGTATCTGCGAACAGTTCTTCTAGGAGAGCATTATGTCCGACATTTATAGAGTCATCTTCCTGTCTTTTTCTCTGATAAATCATCTGTTTTTTGATCAAGTCTATCCTCAAGCCAGAAAAAAGAGGTTTCAACATGATTTGAGTTGTGATTTTTAAGTTTTCTTCCAGGTGCTCTGACAAACACATTATATTGATGAGCGAATAATCACCATACGACATCATGGAAGTACGTGAGGCCTGAATCATCATGTCTTGAATTTTTCCTCTGTCTGGAATTTCTAAGGCTAAGCGAGCTGTGAGATAAGCCAATCCATCTTTTCCTTCTGGCTCAGCTCCTTTCCCTCCCCAAACAAGGATCTGGAGTACTGTGATAGCAGAAGATGCGTCTTTCTGATAGATCAGCTTGAGACCGTTGGATAAGAATTCTTCCTCGGGCAGGTTTCTTGAGAGAGAAGATGTCTGATTAGAGAAGATCGGGGCTAGAGTGAAAGCCCATATGCCTATTGAGGCTACAAGTTTTAAACAATAATTTTGTAAAGTCATTATATTAATTTCAGGCTATTTTTTCTTTTTCGGAAAAATGGATGCGATGACATAGCGCCCTTTGCTTAAATACTGGCCAGCCACTTTCCTCAAGTCCGAAGAGCTTATTTTTTCAATGCTTTCGAGGTACCCTCCCCGCTCTTCATTTTCATTCAGAAGCATATACCGCGCAAGGGAAGATGCTATGTTAAGGCCTGTTTCCTGGGACCGATGAAATTTAAATTTGATCTGATTCTTAGCGCTTTCTAAATAATCAAATGCATACATTTGAGATTCACCAAAAAAATCCTTCTTTGAGTAATCCAAACCTCTTGTGTCTTTTAGAAATTTAATTGCTTCTCTTTTCGCAAAGTTTACGTTTTTTGAGTCTAAAGTAATATATATAAAAATAGCTCCTCCGTATTTGTGCGCACTATAGCCCATTGAAACGCTATGAACCAGATCTCTTCTTCCTCGCAGGCGATAATTCATCATAGGATTCAACCCACGACCCAGGATTTCAGTTATAACGTCTATGCTGTGCTGATCAGGGTGATTGAAGTCAGGGCCTATCATTCCTATCACCAAGTAAGCCTGATTGATATCCATTTCTTGCTCAATCTCTAGGGTCTTTTCCGGAACGCGAGCTTTTTCGTACTTCACGGAAGAAATTTCCTTCTTGGCCAAATCGCCAAAGACATTTTTAACTTTCCCCTCCATTCTCTCTATCTCGAAATCACCCACAACTGCCAGAGTACAGTTATTAGGGACAAAAAACTTTCGATAAAATTCTTCTATCTGTTCGACAGTTGAAGCCTCGATAATTTCTCTTTTTCCTTGGGTTGGTTTTTGGTAGGGATGGTCTTTAAAAAGGTTTTGATAAACGATGGAAGTGGCGTATTTAATCGGATCGTCCTCAATATGACTCAGCTCCTCGAGAATCACTTTTTTTTCTTCATCAAGCTCTTTCTGAGAGAGTTTTAGGTTGAACAAAATTTCCTTTTGATTCCGTAGGGCAAAATCGGCATACTCTGAGGGAAGGGACATCTCAAAGGTAGCCAGATCCAGTGATGTATGGGCATTGAAATAAGCACCACATCGGCGTATATCCCGGCTGATTTCTGAGCCGGTCCTGAATTCTGTACCCCTGAAGAGTATATAATGTTCTAGAATATGAACAAGTCCGCTTGTTTCATCTGATTCGTCTTTAGTGCCGAGGTCCACGGCAAACACTAAATTTAAGAGGGGGAGGGTATGTTTTTCATACAGGAAAATTCTTAAACCATTCTCGAGCTCAAGATATTTGGTTTGATCTTTTTCTTGAGAGTAAAAGGGAATTGCAAATAAAAAGCAAAAGAAGAGAAGGACTGCGCCGAATATGAATTTTCTGCATGCCTCGTGACTCAGCTTGACTATATAATTAAAAAAGAAAAGGTGAATCAATTTATGGCTTTTCAGGATTAAGCTCCCAGATATATTTTTTCAAATTGATTGACTGCGTTTTTATCTCCTAAAACAAGGAGAATATCACCAGTTTTGATATTAATATCAGGGGAAGGATTGAATTCAATGTCTTTTCCGGGTTTCTTTATAGCCACAACAATGACATTTGCCGTTCTTCGTATGTCGCATTCTGCAAGGTTACGGTTGACTATCTTAGAGTCCTTTTTTACTGCTAATTCCTCCATGTATAAGGGCAGCTCTTTTCGCCTGATAATGAGATCCATATAGTCTACCAATGTTGGGCGAATCAGTCCTTGAGCAATTTTCAGGCCACTCAGCCTTAAGGGACTGACAATTTTGTTCGCTCCGATCTGGAGGATTTTCCTTTCACCTTCTTCATCCAGGGCTTTGGAAAGAATGAAGACAGATGGATTAATCAACCTAACGGTTAAAACAAGGTAAAGGTTATCAGCATCGGTCGGAAGGAGGGCAGCCAGCCCCTTGGCTTTTTTTATACCAGCTTTGGTCAATATGTCTTCATGCGTCGCATCTCCCTCTATAAAAAGGCAGCTGTTTGTCTGTTTGAGGTCTTCTAGTTTTTCTTCTTTATTATCAATGACAACAAAGGGCAATTTTTCCTCCTCCAGTCTTTCTCTCACTATCTTTCCAATCCGTCCATGGCCACAGATGATATAGTGATCTTTTAGGTTTTTAAGCTCTTTTTCCATTCTTCTTCTCCGCCAAAATTTATTAATTCCTCCCTCATAGGCGATTTCGGCAATTTTTGTGAAAGCAAATATGGCTGTTCCCACACCCCCTAAGATAACGAAGATAGTGAAAATTTGGCCTTGAGGGGATAGTACTCTGACTTCCTTAAACCCAACTGTGAAAATGGTTATGACAGTCATGTAGAGGCAGTCCAGGAATGACCACCCTTCGATCACATGGAAACCTATCGTGCCAATTAACATCATGAGAATAATTAGCGCTAAGGGCTTCCACATCTCATTTTTATCTTACACTAATGATAAATAGGAAACAATGGGACAATAAGTGCAGGATCTTGGTTTATTATTGTAGTGGCTTGATTCATCCGTAGGGGCTTGATTCATCAAGCCCACCTTATGGTTATGTATATAATTATTTGTAGGGATTTTATTTATAAAACCTAAATTTATTGGTACGATTAAAAATGTGTGTTTGATAAATCAAACACCTAAATAATATGAGTCATAACCATACGCAATATTAATCATAATCTTGCAGGATATGAATCAAATCCTTTTTTATGTTAAAATTCAATTAAGACTAAAAAAGGAACAGGAATGATGAAAAATCGGCGGAAAGCAAAAATCTTAGTTGTGGATGACGAAGAAAACATCCGAAAATCCCTTAAAATGATTCTTGAATACGAGGGCTACAGCTTTCTTGAAGCAGCGGACGGAGAAGAAGCTCTGGATATTATAGAAGAAACAGTAGGATTGGATTTGGTCTTGCTGGATATAAAACTTCCTGGGAGGGATGGGTTGGAAGTTTTAGCAGAATTGAAAGAAAAGCCTTACAGGCCAGAGGTCGTCATGATATCAGGACATGGCACCATTAAAACAGCAGTAGATGCGACGAAGCTGGGAGCCTTTGATTTTCTGGAAAAGCCCCTTCATAGGGAAAGAGTCCTGCTCTGCATCCGGAATGCTTTAAATCAGAGCAAGCTCTTGAGAGAATGCCAGGACCTGAGGAAAAAATCAGATAAGAGATATGAGCTTATAGGAAATCATCCCTCGATGAAAAAACTCTGGGAAGAGATAATAAAAATATCTCCTACCAATGCGACTGTGCTTATCCATGGCGAAAGCGGCACTGGAAAGGAGCTTATTGCCCGAGCTATTCACAGTAAAAGTTTGAGGGCTAAAGAAAGGTTTGTTCAGGTGAATTGTGCTGCAATACCCGAAGAGCTCATTGAAAGCGAGTTTTTTGGTCATGAGAAGGGTGCTTTTACGGGGGCTACAGAAAAAAAACCAGGCAAATTTGAGCAAGCAGATGGAGGAACGATATTTTTAGATGAAATTGGCGACATGAGTTTGAAAACTCAATCCAAAGTTTTGCGTGTTCTTGAAGAAGGGGAAGTTCAAAAGGTTGGCTCGAGCAAAATCAATAAGGTAGATGTCAGAGTAATAACTGCTACTAATAAGGATTTAGGAAAAGAAAAAAAGGAGGGGACATTCCGGGAAGACCTTTATTTCCGCCTGAATGTTATTCCCATTTATTCTCCTTCTTTGAAGGAGAAAAAAGAGGACATCCCCCTTCTTGTTGAGTATTTTAGCAAGATTTATGCAGAGGAAAATAATTTTAAAGTGAAGAAGTTTTCAGAGAATGCGCAAGAAGCAATGATGAAATACGCCTGGAAAGGGAATGTTCGGGAACTGAAAAACGTAGTGGAAAGATTGATTATTATGACCGAGGCAGATATAATAGAAAGGCAAGATTTGCCGGAGCGTATCAGAGGAGAAATAGGCACATATCTTCCCGAAGCAAAGGGAATAAAAACACTGAAAGAATTCAGGGAGTTAGCTGAGAAAGATTTTATTTTAGCCAAGCTTGAGGAGAGCAATTGGAATATATCTCAGACTGCAAGAGAAATAGATACACCACGCAGCAATCTTTACAAGAAGTTAGAGCATTATGGCATAAAAATAGCGGCTGGAGTAGGCGAGGCGGTTGCCCCTTCTTCTCTTCGTGAGAAAGAGGGGGAGGAAAGTCCGAACTCCAAAGGGCAGGATGGTCGCTAACAGCGACTCCGAGCGATCGGAGGAAAGTGCCACAGAAAACACACCGCCTCAAAGGATGAGTGTTTCACTCCTCCTATGAGGTAAGGGTGAAAAGGTGAGGTAAGAGCTCACCGTCCTGGTGGTGACATCAGGAGCGTGGTAAACCCCATCCGGAGCAAGACCAAATTGGCCCTTTTTGAGATGGCCCGTCTTATGGGGCGGGTAGGTCGCTCATCCCCTTGAGCAATCAAGGGGTTAGACAAATAACCGCACTCGCTAAATATTTTAGCGGGAACAGAATTCGGCTTACGTCCTGCTCCAGCCTCTTTATATTTTTGAGGAACGTCCCTTTACTCTTCTTTACTTTTGCCCAACTTCTGAAATCCAATTAAAAGATAAAAAACTAAATGCTCGTATTTCAGAGCCATCAAATATTTTTATTTTCTGGCCAAGTTTATATCCAGGTAGCTTGCCAGCCTTTCTTAAGTCTGCATTTTATTTTACGTTCCCTGGACATCTCTGTTGTGAGTATCTTAACTAATACGGAATAAATTTCATTTAAATCGCTATCACTGAAACATAACAGACTCGGACTTAAGCATTGTCCTATTGCAATTGTATCTTCCTCCCGGTCCGGTAAAATGAGGGCGATGCGAACTTCTTGAAGTAGATTTCTAAAAGAGAAAATGTTTAAAAGTTCTTCTTTATTAGCAACTAAAAGAATAGCGACCGGCCTCACATACCTGTACTGGCGAAGCTTTCGGTAAAAACCGTTGAATTCTTGGAAAGTCTTTATTTTTTCTTTGGGAACTAGCTTCTCTATAAAACTCAGAAGCTTGTCACCAATCTCACTATTCGTCGTTGAAAAGAAAAACAAATTCATCTTATATCCCCCCTTAGCAAAATCTATTTTCAAGTTTCATTTCTCATAGTAGGCGGTAGGAATCACGAATTCTGGATCTTAAGGACCGGTTATTTTGCCTATTCGCCCACTTGTGAGATGGAGAAGGAAGTCTAAGCTCCCTTCTCCAAATAGATGATACCTCAGGTCTGCTAATCCACGTTTAACCAATATCTAAATCTACCAGAGACGGGAGGTTCTACATGTTTATCAAGAAGAACCTTGTATCTCGCTCTGTTCATAAGTTATTTTTTCTTGGGCAACAAATTTTCTGTTCGGGCACACGCTACAAATTTGATTAAACTCTTTAACTTTTTGTTTAGGATAAGTTAAAAAACCTGACCTGAGGGGATTCTTTACATCTTCATAACATTTTTTGGGTTCATAAATTTTTGTTTTGCATTTCTCAGATAAATTAATAACTTCTACCTCAGTCCCATCCCAATAGAACTTTTCACATTCAACGCATTCCATCAAACTTCTCGTTTTTTTAGAACCACTTACGATCTCTTTATCGATTAGCAAAATATTTTTACCCCAGCAAAACGGACATATTTCTTTTTCCATTATTCCCTCCTTAATTTATTTTAGTTATGAGTAAAGCTTTTATGATTATTTACTCGTAATCTTCGTTCCATGATTCTCTTGGAATAATCTTCGTTTCCATTGTTGTTTTCTGTTTCAGAGCCGCAAAAATTTGTTTGAAAATTAAGTAAATCGTTAAGGGCCTCCACCAAGTCTCCAATATCTTTATTCGAGGTCCATTTTTTTTTCATGAAGCTTGGCAATCCAATCTAGAATTTCTGCAGAAGAATTGCATTTGGTTAATGGTATATAGTAAAGTTTACCACCGTTATTAGTTTTCGTGATTAAAGACAGACTTTCAATATCAAAAGTCCAACGTCCCCATTTCATATTTTCCACCGCCTATAGCATAAATTTCCATATTTTTGCCAAACGAATTTCTCGAGTGAGAAAGCTCCTAATTCTGATGCAAACTGCATAGTAATGGATAGCCATTGAGTGCATTCCTCTATTCCTTAAGGTGTCTTTATGCTTGAAGCATTTTGTTCAAAACTTCAATAACCTCCGTAAAATCGCTATTTTTATAACATAAAAAATTAGGTCTTAGTTGATGAGCTAAAGCTATAGTTTCTCGATTCCGGTCCGGAACAACGAGGATGATGCGAATGTCGCGAAAGAGATTGAGAATGGAAAGAAAATACAAAAGTTCTTTTCTGCTCTTAGCCATTAGGACAGCAACAAACGCATCATCCTTTGGTTGACGAAGTCTTGCAGAAAGTCCGTCAATCGTTCGTTCAACTTCTATATCTACCCCTGGAAATGACTTTTCTAGTAAGCCTTGAATTCGTAAACTAGCTTTATTGATCATCGATGCAAAAAAAAGTAACTTCACTGTCTGTTAATTCCGTATATTATTTCACGAAGAATTCACTCTCTTCTGTACTTTTGTAGAATTAGCAAGAAATGTGCCAAAATTTACACTAGCATAAATTCTTTATTTTTTCAGGGGTAATTACCGATTACGAAGAAATGGTTATGAATTGATTTATTTAAATCTGTTCTGTGAGGCAGGACTATTTTTTTTAAACAGGACAATTCTTACAAAATCGGATTTATATTAAACAGGAAATTTTTGGGGATTAGGTTGTTATTATCAAATGGAAAAGTCTGATTTTGATATACGATGCTTTTTTAGAAGTGCATAGAAATAGGATCTGGATATTCCCGACATCCCACACGCCTTATTGATATTTCCACTTGTGACTAACATCAGCTCTTTTAAATATTGTTGCTCTGCTTCAATGATAGCGGATTCTCGAAAATCTTGAAGTTTTGGAAGCTCCTTGAAAGAAGTAGCGGGTTCACCTTTTTGTTCCTCGGCTTCAAGCGCCTTACCTACTGAGGCTCTTGCTACCTGTATACGAATATGGCTAGGTAGATGTTTTGGAAATAAAACAGGTTCATATTGTGCAGCAACTAGAGCCCTTTCCAGAGCCTGTATCAATTCACGCACATTTCCTGGCCAGTGATACTTGGCAAATACATCCCAAATTTCAGGGGAAAGTCCTTTCATCCCTATCCTATGCCGCTCACTCAATTTTGTTAAATAGTGCATAGCCAATTCTTTAATATCTTCACAAATTTCTTTCAGCGGTGGCAACTCAATTAGAAGAGACCGAAGGCGGAAGAGCAGATCGTCACGAAACGCTCTGCGTTTTACCATGTCATCAATATCCCGGTTAGTGGCAGCTACAAGTCTAAAATCACTCTTAACTTCTCGATTTCCTCCAACAGGGCGAAAACGCCTCTCCTGAAGGACCCGGAGGAAGTTCTTCTGAATAGACAGAGGAAGTTCTCCTACTTCATCTAAAAAAAGAGTCCCGCCATCAGCTTGCTTTATCAGCCCATCTTGAGATCTATCAGCACCTGTAAAGGCTCCCTTAGCGTGCCCGAATAAAACACTCTCTACAAGAGTTTCGGGAAGTGCAGCGCAATCAACAACCACAAAATTTTTTTTAGATCGTGGACTGTTGGCATGTATAGCCCAAGCAAAGAGTTCCTTGCCTGTGCCCGTTTCTCCTGTTATGAGAACGTTAGCATCGCCACTTGCTGCCTGGGCTACAATGTCCAGGCATGCTTCTATTTTTGGGCTTTTTCCGACAATAGAATTTCGTTTTAGGGCCACTGGTCGCTTCGGTATCATCATTTCTTGACGGTACTGAAGGACACGAGCCAACGGCAGTTTTATGGCCTGTAACGAGGATGGTTTTTGAATGTAGTCCCAAGCGCCATTTTTAATGGCAAGCTCGGCTCCATCAGGATCACCGTATCCAGTGAGAATTATGACCTCAGGGGATGAAGAAGTCTCCCGAATGGCCGGCAATATATCAAGACCGTTTCCATCTGGCATGCGCACATCAAGAAAAACAACATCAAATCTTCCTGAACGCGCAGTTTTAAGCCCATCCTTAAGAGTGAAACAGGAGGTGGTTCTATGTCCCATGTTTTTCACCACATTGGAGACCGTCTGGCAAATTGACCTGTCATCATCAATGATTAAAACGTTTGCCATGATTTTTTATCCAAATAAAAAATTCAGGCTGAGCCCTTCAACACACGCCGGATGGTTTCAGCCATATTGCGGGTGTTAATGGGTTTCATGATGAGCTCTCGTATTCCTTGGGCTTCGGCACCTTTTTTGTTAATCATATCGCTAAATCCAGTGCACAAGATGATTGGAATATCTGGCCGGATACTCAGGAGTTCGTTGGCTAGTTCAACACCCGTCATGTGCGGCATAGTCATGTCTGTGATAACCAGATCGAATATATCCGGTTGTGCATGGAAGATCTTCAGCGCTAAGGCACTGCTTGTTTTGCCGATAACTTTATAGCCAAGACGTTTTAACATGTGCTGCACACTCTGAATTAGAGACTTGTCATCATCGACCAGGAGTATTCGCTCTGTTCCCCTGGGAATGGGAGTGGATGCAGCAGTTTCTTGTCTGATTTCACCCTTATGTCTTGGCAAAAACACATCAAAAGTGGACCCTTTCCCGAGTTTACTCTTGACACCAATCGCTCCACCATGGCTTTTTATGATTCCATGGACAACAGCAAGTCCCATACCCGTTCCCTTTCCCGGCTCCTTTGTCGTAAAAAATGGATCAAATATGCGCTCAATTATTTTTTTGTCCATTCCACGGCCCGAATCGCTCACTGTTATCTTAAAATAAGGTCCGGGCTTTAAATCTGGAAATAGGGATGCAGATTCGACATCGACCTCAACTTCGGCAAGCTTCACTTCCAAAACGCCTTTCTTGTCTCTCATAGCATCAGCTGCATTATTGCAAAGATTTATCAAAACCTGATGTATTTGGGTTGCATTGACTAAGGCTAGATCAGAATCAGTTTTGATGCTTCTGTGAATCTCAATAGTTTCAGGTAACATGGACCTTAGGAATTTAAGGGCTTCTTTGATAATAGGGGCAATTTTTTCACATTTTCTTTCTATCTCTTTCTGTTGGCTAAATGTAATTATTTGATTTACCAAATTTTTTCCACGGTTTGCTGCTGTGAGTACCTGTTCTACATATTGACTCTCAAGATTTCTCTTCTCTATATCCAAAAGAGCCAACTCTGCGTTGACAACAATGGGCATGAGGATATTGTTCAAATCATGAGCGATTCCTCCGGCTAGCGTGCCAAGCGCTTCCATTTTTTGCATTTGCCGGATTTGTTGCTCAAGTCTAGTTTGATGATCGACAGCCCGCATTCTTTCCTCTGCTTCTTGCTTCAGTTTCTCGTTCGCATCCGCAAGTTCTCTTGTGCGCTCTTCTACCCTCTTTTCTAGCTCGTCTTTGGCTTTTTCCAGCGCTTCCTCCGTCCTCTTGCGAACTTTCAGGTTTCTCATCCGAATTTTAAATTCTACCTTTGAACGTTGGTGTCCCAGGATCTCACTTGATGGTATGTAGTAGAAATTATCGTAGAAATTTGTACCTATCACGGCAATTGGATGCGTGCAAAGTACATCCAAAAGGAGATCTGGTTTGAAGCGACGTCTATCATACTGACAGATAGCCAGAGATTTACTTTTAAGGAAAAAATCATTCAGCTTGGCCTCGTATTCAATCAGCCGCTCTGAGCCTGGTAGCCCTCTAAGAGCCCAGCTCATCTCGCCTGTTACACGAAGAGCCGAATAGCCCTCTTTCAGGGCACAATTTTCTTCATTCTGTAGTAATGTGATCATTTTATCAGGGTCAAATACTCCATCTCGCGTATAAGCCTCGTTTGCAGCCAGAATTCCAAACTGTCCACTTTGCAAGTAGGGCTCAGCCTCAATACCCTCATCATGCAGGTAATCTAGGATAACCTTATAAGCGCGGACATCTGTGATATATAATACTTTCTCACCCCTATCCAATCCAAGGCGTAAGAAAGGCGCAAGTATAGCCCTGTGCTCTTTTTCTGTGTTGTAGATACAACACAGGTGGTCTCCGGGCTTTAAATCTATTATCGTGAGAAGAGAATATTTAAGTTTCATTCCTTAAAATCAGTAATAATTCCTTTGCGCGGCTGCCTTTCTCCGAAAAATATTTCACGTTTAGGAAAGGAATTTGTTTAATTTGTTATTTAAATTTTCCCCACATATTCTATTTGTTTTCTTAAGCTTGCTTCAAAAAAATTTATAGCATGCAAAAAGCTTTATGTCAATCAAACAAACTTCTTTTTAGCAGACTTAAAGGGATACAAATTTGTAAAGGTGGTACCGGTGGAACATCCCCCTAAAAGCTAAAAGAAGGAGCTGATAGCTTGATTAATCAGGACAAGGATATTTCTGGGATAGAGGCCCAATTGGAGTACTCCATACAGACAGAAGAAGAGGACCAGGAATAAAGCCGGGTTTTCTATGGCTATTTCTATTTCGCGGGCAGGCTCTCTCATATACATGTAGACGATGATCCTCAAGTAATAAAAAACAGAGATAAGACTGGCCAGGACTCCGATTATAACCAGAGGCAGAAGATCCTGCCTTACGGCAGTAGAGAATACATAAAACTTGGCCAGGAAGCCTCCTGTGGGCGGAAACCCTGCCAGGGAAAGAAGGAAGATAGAAAAAGTTACGCCAATCCAGGGATATTTAAACCCGACTCCAGCGTAATCCTCGAGTTCAAGGTATTCTTTCCCCTTTCTGCTCAACGCGATAACAGCGGCAAAAGCACCTATATTCATGAATAGATAAACTGTAAGGTAGAAGACCAGGCTAGAATTGTCCTGGGCCAGGATGGCTATAAGCAAGTAGCCTGCATGGGCAATGCTTGAGTAAGCAAGTATTCTTTTCAAGTTTGTCTGGCGCAGAACAACAAGATTTCCTACTACCATGGTTAAGACACAAATCACCCAGAGTATCCAGAAGATGGCCTGAGTATTGAGAGCATTTTTCCAGTATGGAGTAAATATTCTTAAGAATACGATAAAACCAACTGCTTTGGGCACTACGGAAAAGAAGGCAGTGATTGGTGTGGGAGCACCCTGATAGACATCTGGAGTCCACATATGGAAAGGAACAACAGCAATTTTGAAACCGAATCCTATGATAACTAAACCTAAGCCAATAAGAGCCATGATGCTCAGATCGGTTTCTATTATGAAGAAATTAATGATTGAGGAAATATTAGTTGAATGGGAAGAGCCGTACAGAAGAGCTAAACCGTAGACGAGGAAAGCTGTGGCAAAACTTCCCAGCAGAAAATATTTAATGGCTGCCTCTGAAGATTTCTCGTCTTTTCTTTTCAAGCCAGCCAGGGCATAACTGCAAATGGAAAGGACCTCTAAGCCTAAGAATATGATCAGAAGATCTCTGGAGGAAAGCATGATCGCCACACCTGATAAGGCTAAAAGAAGGAGGGCATAGAACTCGCCATAGTTTACATCCTGGAAGGAGATGTACTTCATGGAGAGAAGAATGATAAAGCCCGTTGCCAGAGCTAGGATAAAAATAAAGAAAAGAGCAAGGTTATCCAGGAAAAGATTGCCGTTAAAGTATGAGTAGTTTTTATTCCAGAACTTGATACATATAAAACCACAAATAACGAGAAAAATAAGAGAGATGTAAGCTAAGTAGTTCTTATTTTCTTTCTTTAAGAAAACATCAAGAAGCAAAACGAGAAGAGAGGCGAAGACAATTACCAGAATAGGGGACAGGGCAAAAAAACTATTCATCTGAATTTATCTTCCTTTTCCTCGTTTTTTTCTTCGGTTGTTTTAGTTTCAATTTCTAACAAGAAATCCTTATCCTTTTGACTTTGAGTGAAATAAATCTCTCTCTTATTGACTCTGTTGAGGAGATGAGTAACAGAACTTTCCATTTTCCTCAGGAAAGGCCTGGGGTAAATTCCCATCCAGAACATCATGATGACTATAGGCACAAGATAGCCAATCTCTCTTTTGTTTATATCTTTGAAGGATAAAATCTTTTCATTTTTTATAGGCCCCTGCATAATTCTCTGGAACATCCAGAGCAGATACCCGGCTGCCAGGATAACGGTTGATATGCCCAGGATGGCAAGAAGCTTGTTGGCTTTAAAAATTCCAAAGATACACAATATTTCTCCGATAAAGCCATTGAGACCAGGAAGCCCAACCGCTGAAAGCATGCAGATCAGGAAAAAAGCAGAAAAAACAGGCATCTGTTTACTGACTCCACCATAGTCATTAATCATTCGGGTGTGGGATCTTTCATACAGGATGCCGACAATCAAAAACAGAGCCCCTGTGCTCAATCCATGGTTGAGCATCTGGTAAATAGCCCCCTCCATTGCTTCAGTGTTCAAAGCAAAGATAGCCAGCATGATCAGCCCCATATGGCTTACACTGGAATAGGCGACCAGGGACTTTGCATCTTTCTGGATGAGTGCCATCAAACCTCCATAGATGATTCCTATCAAGCTTAGCACAGCCAGAAAAGGGAGAAATTTCATTACCGCATCGGGAAAAAGAGGAAGAGCAAAACGGAGGAAACCATAAGCTCCCATTTTTAAGAGCACCGCAGCCAGGATTACAGAGCCGCCCGTGGGAGCCTCCACATGAGCATCGGGCAGCCAGGTGTGAAACGGGAATAAAGGTACTTTTATGGCAAAAGAAAGAGCAAAAGCCAGAAAAAGCCAGATTTGAATATTGGGATTCAGGATAAGCCTGTAATAATCAAAAATGTTGAAAGAATAGACGCCTGTGGCCTTATAATACATAGAATAAAGGAAGAAGATTGCCACTAACATCAGCAAGCTTCCGAACATCGTAAAAAGGACATATTTCAGAGTGGCATAAATTCGCCGGGGACCACCCCAAACGCCGATGAGAAAATACATCGGAATAAGCATGGCTTCCCAGAAAACGTAAAAGAGAAAAAGGTTGAGGGCAACAAAAACGCCGATGATCCCCGTCTCGAGGATAAGCATGAAAATAAGGTATTCCTTTACTCTCTTTTGGATGTATGTCCAGGAAGAAAGGATGATAATGGGCATCAAGAAAGTTGTGAGAAGTATAAGAAAGAGGCTTATCCCATCAACTCCGATGTGATAGTTGATTCCATAGCCGAGCCAGTCAGCTTTCTCCACGAACTGTGGATTGGGAATTTGATCATTAAAATTGAAATATAGAGTAAGAGAAAAGACGAAGGTAATGATGGCTATGGCCAAGGAAAGAAAGCGGAGAAGGTTTTTCCTGCCGCGGTGAATAAAAATGAGCAGAACGGCTCCTGCAAGGGGGAGGAAAGTAATTAGACTCAATATTGGTAAATTCATTTTTTAAAACAATAGATAAGCTAAAAAGATAATTACTCCTAAAAGAAAAATAAGGGCGTAATCTTTAATCAAGCCACTCTGGAAATAGCTCAGGATTTTTCCTGTAAAGCCTGTGGCTGTTGCCGTCCCGTTGACAGCACCGTCGATGACTTTTAAATCAAAATTATCATAAATAATCTCCGACCCTTTAATCGTCGGATTCACGAAAACTGCATTATAGATCTCATCCACATAGTATTTGTTAAACATGAGTTTGTAGATGGTGGGAAATCTAGTGGCCAGATTGCGTGGAATCAACGGGGATCTGATGTAGAAAACATAAGCAATAAAAATTCCTAAAAAAGCCACGACGGCTGCAATCGCTATAAGCATCCACTCTGTTTGCACACTAAGATGAACTTTGTGAACCTCTTTTATCACAGGCTCCAGGAATTTGCCGAAAAAGTTGAGCTTCTCTCCGAGGACAACAGGAAGTCCGATATATCCTGCGCCAACAGAGAAGAAAGCTAAGATGACCAGGGGTATGGTCATGACTTTAGGGGATTCATGGATGTGCTTTTTTACTTCAGGATCCAGGCGTTCCTCCCCATGGAAAGTCAGGAAAATGAGGCGGAACATATAAAAGGCTGTAAGCACTGCGCCCATAATCCCCAGCCCCCAAATAAAATAATAAAATGCTGAATACTGACCTTGAGCGAATGCCTTGGTGAGGATGGCATCTTTTGAGAAAAAGCCAGAAAAAAACGGAACACCAGCGATGGCAATCGCACCGACGAGAAAGGTAGGATAGGTTAGAGGAAGGTATTTTCGCAGCCCTCCCATTTTTTTTATGTTTATTTCACCAGACAGCGCATGCATGACACTTCCAGCAGCCAGAAACAGGAGGCTCTTGAAGAAAGCGTGAGTATACAGATGGAACATACCTGCTGCGTAGGCGCCAACACCGCAGCCTATGAACATGTATCCTATTTGAGATATCGTAGAGTAGGCTAAAACCCTTTTTATGTCATTCTGGGTTAAAGCCATTGTGGCTGCATAGACAGCTGTGATCGCACCCACAAGGGCTACTACCTGAGCTGCAGTTTCGGATAGAGTGTAGAGAAGATTCATCCTGCAGACCATATAGACTCCAGCTGTAACCATAGTGGCAGCGTGGATTAGCGCGCTGACAGGGGTAGGGCCTTCCATGGCATCAGGAAGCCAGACATAAAGGGGAATTTGAGCAGATTTTCCTGTTGCTCCTACAAACAGAAGAATAGCGATCAAAGTGGCTAGCCCAGCTGAGATAGCTCCTCCTGAGAGGGCATCGTTAATAGCTGTAAACTCTCCGCTTCCTATATGAATAAAGATGAAGAGGATACCCAGGAGGAAGCCTGTATCACCTATCCGGTTAACAATGAAAGCTTTTTTGCCTGCATTTGCAGCCGAGTGTTTTTCAAACCAGAAACCGATCAATAAATAAGAACAAAGCCCGACTCCTTCCCAGCCGACAAACATCAAGACTAAGTTTGAAGCCATAACAAGTATAAGCATGGAAAAAGTGAAGAGGTTTAAATAAGTGAAATAACGGGTGTAGCCCTCATCATCTGCCATATAGCCAACTGAATAAACATGAATGATAAAACCCACTCCGCTCACGACCAGAGCCATGACAGCAGATAAGGGATCAAACATGAGAGAAAGGTTGGCCTGGAAGCTTCCTGCCTGAATCCAGGAGAAAAGATTTTTGACCAATGGGTAGTTTCCGTGAGCTGTTTGAAGAAGCCCCACAGCTGAGATGGTCGAAATAACAAAGGAGGCAAAGACTGCTAAACAGGCCTGGAAAGAGACATATTTTTTGGGAAGTTTTTTTCCAAAGACTGCCAGGATAAGAGTACTTGCCGCTGGTATAAATGGGATGAGCCAGAATATCTCTGTCATTTTATCCTTTCATTAATTTTATATCTTCGGATTTGATTGTCTTTTTTTGCCTGAAAATAAGAAGAATGATAGCCAGACCAACAGCCGCCTCAGCAGCCGCAACAGTGATGATAAAAAAGACAATGATCTGTCCATCTGGGGAATTTGCTGATCTTGCAAAGGTTATAAAAGCTAGATTGGCAGCATTGAGCATTATCTCTATGGACATAAACATTGTGATAAGATCTCTTTTTATAAAAAAAGCGACGGCGCCCAGAACGAAGAGAACGACGCTCAAGATTAAGAAATAATTTGGAGGAATCATTCTTTTTCTTTTTTCTTAATTAATACAATAGCACCGACTAAGGCGGCTATAATCAAGATTGATGTGATCTCAAAATGATAAAGATACTTAGTAAAAAGGAGGCGGCCAAGATCAGTAGGTCCGGCTTTTATTATTGCCGTTGAGACCGGGAGAGTAAAAGCTCCTTTTATTGAGAGAATAAGCTCGATAATAAGGACAACAGCGAGCACTGGAGAAAGATAAATAATCCATTTCTTTTTTTCAGCTGAAATACCAGAACGCACATTGATCATCATAACCACGAAGATAAAGAGAACCATGATAGCGCCCGCATAGATGATGATTTGGACCACTGCGATGAAAGGTGCCTCGAGAAGAGCAAAGAGACCTCCCATGCAGGCAAAGGCAAGGATCAGGAAAATGGCATTGTAAGCCTGGTTTTTGGAGATGATCATGCCCAGGACTGCACCAACGGTCAATGTAGCGAGTAAAAAAAAGAGGAAATAGCCCATTTTTTGAGTGTTTCATTATATTTTTTGCACCGATTTAATGTCAAGAGAAAAAACATTTTAAATGTGTCGTAAAAAACATTTTATTCCTTTTTTTGACAAATGGCAGAATTTTGCTATAATATGGCTGATACTGCGGGGTAGAGCAGTCTGGTAGCTCGTCGGGCTCATAACCCGGAGGTCGTTGGTTCAAATCCAACCCCCGCTACCATCTTATTCTTCCTTTTCCCCTGGATCTCAAGTCAATTAGCCCATTCTGGGTATTCCGGTGAAACTGGCCACTGATTCCGGAGCAAACTCGCCACTTGGCGGAGCGAAGCGACGCTGGTCTTTCATTATATCTCCTTGTGGCTAGCATGTTATCCTTCATTCCGATCATTAAAGCGTCGGTGAAGATTATGGCCGCCAATCCCACACCGATAGCAATTCCAGCTATAAATGTGCATCTCTTACTCCGAAAGATGTTCCGGCAAGCAAGTTTTATGTCAAACCACATCTGGTCCCCCTAATTCATCCTCATCGTTATAGCCGGTTCGGTTTTAGCCGCTTTGAGGGATGGATAAAGACTCACCAAAGTCGAACAGAAGGTAAACTTTGAGTTCCCGGCTTTTGATTCACAGTCAGAGGATCTATCAAAGGTAGATAAGGGCTAACAGACTAATTGTGAACATCACTATTTGTCAAAAGCAAGCGTTTGCAATCATTTTTTGTCACCTATACTTCATTGAAAAGAAGTATGTACGGATGTCTGCTTAGCTCGCTGGGAATCCATTTGACTCCAAAGTATTTTATGCTGTAAACATGTAGTGAGATAAACCTTAAAAGCTTCAGAAATGAAGATTAAAAAACCCATCGGATTGTTATCAGCCATTTCGATTGGCATAGGAGGGATGATAGGTGCAGGAATTTTCTCTATTTTGGGCGTTGCGGCCAGGATATCAGGTAATGCGCTGCACCTCTCATTCATTCTTGCAGGAATCGTAGCTTTTTTGTGCACATACTCGTATGCAAAATTAGGAGCAAAATATCCATCTTCAGGTGGTCCTGTTGAATTTCTTGTAAAAGGCTTTGGAGATGGAATTCTAAGTGGCGGATTCAATATTTTTCTCTGGATTGGCTATATATTTGTTTTAGCTCTTTATGCCAAAGCATTTGCCGGGTATGCAGCAACATTTTTAGCGGCAAACGCCTCGAGTTTCTGGTCGAATATTTTGGCAACAGCTGTAGTCCTTATTTTTACGGCTGTTAATTTTGTTGGTGCAAAAGCTGTTGGAAAATCGGAATTGTTTATCGTCTCTGTAAAGGTTGGAATACTTCTGGTGTTTGCTGCCACGGGTCTTTTCTTTATTAAACCAACTCTTTTATCTCTTTCGCGTTGGCCACAGGCCTCCAATGTCTTTTTCGGAGCAGGGATTGTATTTGTTGCATATGAAGGATTTGGTTTAATCACAAATGCCGCCGAAGATATGGAAAATCCTCAGAAGACCCTTCCAAAAGCACTGTATCTGAGTGTTTTAATTTCAATTGTTATTTATGTAGCTGTTTCTCTGACTGTTCTGGGTAATCTGCCCATTTCTGATATAGTAAATGCGGAGGAATATGCGCTTGCAGCGGCTGCTAAGCCTTTTCTTGGTTTGATAGGGTTTAAGATAGCAGCAATAGCTGCATTGTTCTCGACTGCTTCAGCTATCAATGCTACCCTTTATGGGGGTGCAAATGTCAGTTATATGATGGCAAAGGAAGGGGAACTGCCCAGGATTTTTAAGAGGAAAATATGGGGGAAGGGGTATGAAGGGCTTTTTATAACTGCCGGTCTGGTTATCCTTTGTATAAATTTACTTAACTTGGAGGGTGTTGCTTTACTGGGGAGTGCTTCTTTCCTGTGTATTTATGCCGCTGTCAATATTGCCCATTTGCGATTATATAGAGAAACAGGTGCAAATCCTTTCCTTATATGGACGTCTATTGTAGGTTGTTTTATTTCTTTAGGCCTTCTAATCTATTACGAAATAAATAATTCGCCCCTCACTGTAATTGTTCTTGGAATTGTATTTTTCCTGTCTTTTGGCATAGAAGGAGGTTTTAGAAAATATTCACAAAGATTATTGAAACAAAGAACTTGAAAGAAGATGTAGGAATGCAGAAAATAAGAGCAAATTTGATCGTTAAGTATTTGTGAAGAGATTAAGGAGAAATTAATTGTTAATTTGGTTATTTCTATTCGTTTTTTTTATCATAATTCTTTGGCTGTCCTCGAATCGAGTATTATTAGCAGTAAAAAGGATTGCTCGTGCATTTGGTGCATCTGAGATAGCTGTTACTCTCCTTGTACTTTCTATTTTTGCCTCACTTCCTGAGTTTCTGATTTCCACACTTGCTGCTCTGAAGCAAACTTCTGAAGTCTCCTTGGGTACAGTGGTCGGATCAAATATATTTACTCTTCTTGTAGTGTTGGGATTGGCTGCGATTATCAGACCTTTTCATGTAAAGATGGTAATAGAAGAAAGAGACAGCGTATGGATGCTTCTTTCTAGCGCTGTCATTCTTATCTTTGTTCCAGGTGGAATATCGAGGTGGGAAGGTATCATCCTGGTGATTCTGTATTTTCCCTATATTTACTCGGTTTATTCAAGAGAGAGGAGAAAAAGAAAAAAGGCTTCAGCCCGGACCAGAGGAAAGTTGAAAAAATGGAAAGAGATGTTTATTCTCGCCTGTGCTGCCTTTATTATGTTGGCCAGTGCTGAAATAGTATTACGAAGTGGCCTGAAAGTCTCCGCTATTGTTCACATTCCTAAACTTGTAACGGGTCTGGTCTTGATGGGAATTGGTGCTTCTATTCCTGAAACAGCTATCGGGATATCATCTGCTTTAAAAAAGAAAACTGACATTACCCTGGGTGATGTATATGGAACGAATATATTCACCTGCCTTTTTATATTGGGAGTTTGTGCCATAATCCATCCGATTCCTGTATCTATTCATGTTCAGACTTTCATTCTTCCTTTTTTTATCTTTTCGACTATCATCCTTCAACTCTTCTTCTCTACGCACCATAAGGTAGGAAGGCTGGAAGGAATATTATTAATCATTGCTTATTCATATTTCGCCTTAGCCACGCTTAATATTCTGCCTAAACCTTGAGTATGATGTTTCATAACGCGTTGAACTAACAACCCGGAGGTCGTTGGTTCAAATCCAACCCCTGCTACCAATTTTCTCTTCCATCTTACCTCTGTTAATTCCTTGAAAATGGACATGTGGGAAAGAAGCTTTTTTCTTCCTTTTTTTCCATGTAACGAATATGTAACAGACTCTTCCCCTCTTTAACGTCCAAAAGGGATACAGCACGGCTCTTTTCGTTTTGATTGGTCATTGTGCATATCTGCGTTGTAGTTACTGAAGTGTGTCCTAAGAGCTGTCCTACACTGATAATATCAACGCCTGATTCTAAGAGTGATGCTCTGGATAAAAATCATCCAAAAGTCGTTCCAAAAGTCCGATGGTTCATCATAAGAGCACATCAGAAATAGAAGGGGGAAAATCGCTGTCTCCCCACCGCGAATCTCTCATTGACCGGTTATGTTTTTTTACTGTAATATTGCTAATACAGTGAGTCATAGGGTTGAAATTGAACAAGCCAAGATTCTTGCAGGAAAATGGTTTTTACCTTAACATTGATATAAATAACGGAGGTGAGAAATGTTCGACATAGAACAAATGCATGAACAGGCAAAAGAGCTTGAGAGTTTGTTGCGCTTACAGAGTATGCCGATTGCCTTGAAGATGCTTACCAGCGAAGAGGAGATTCCCGAAGACGCGATACGGCCGGTGAGAGATATGAAATACCACTTGTCATTTTGTCAGGCCTTGGCTCTCACGCGCCGTAGAGGGCTAACTATTGCTGAGACCAAAAAGGACATGTGGTGTTTTGAGCCAGTTGTCGGGTTGGGATTTGTGAAACCTCCACAGCGATTCTTGGAAGGCCATAATCGCTATCCCGGTTCTACATGCACGTTGGAGGCGGGTGCAACCTGGGCAAACAACATGCCGCGCTTCGATTTTCCCGGCTATCGTGCAGTAGTCACTGCCCCGCTGAATGCAGCCGGTTTCCAGCCAGACATCCTGCTTCTCTATGGTTCTCCGGCAGTAATGACACAGATAATGTTAGCGAAAAACTGGTTAGACGGAAAAAATATTATCACGACCATGTCGGGCCATGCAGCCTGTGTGTATTATGTTGTACCAGCCCTTAAGGAGGCACAGTGGCGAATGAGCATACCATGCGGCGGCGACTTGAGAAGAACCGGTTGTGATGATTATAGTATGATTTTTTCGGCACCAGTTGATGTGTTGAGTGAGCTGCTGGTAGGCCTCAAGGCCATTTGGAATGCTGCATGGGGATTGCCGTCAAATCCTACCTTTGCCATAGAATACCCACTCGAAAAAAGTTACGTCGAAATCGGCAAATTGATCGGTATGGACTGGGTGAAATAAAAAACCTATTCTCGTATTTCGTTTTGGTATATTCAGTATAAGAGGAGGAAAAAAGGATGAGCGCAAAAGGTTTAATCAGTCAACTGGAAAGGAACAACTCCATTTACCTCACCCGTGATGTGTCCCCCGGGAGCAAGGTTAAACTCATAGATGCAGTTTACGTATCCGCCTACAATAACGATCGCGCCTATGAAGGATGCTCCCGGAGTGTTCTTGCGGCGATCAACGAACATCTGCGTTTAACCTCAGAGGAGGGCTTTAAGGAGTGTATCAAAGCCAGCACGGCGCTGGCCGCAGGCGTTGCCCGAATGGGGGAAACCTGTGGAGGCC
>CAYTBG010000031.1:0-27100 GCA_964435925.1 uncultured Eubacteriales bacterium
GATGCCATATTTTTGAATTTTAGGCAAAGAAGCATACCTTGTCAATAAACATATAACATGGCAAGCATCTCCATTTCCTTTATTAGGAAGGTTTTGGGAAATAGCTTCGCTCCCCTTCAGATTTTTAACGCCATTCTCCATTCGCTCTTCTCGGCGGTTGCGTAACTCGCTGCGCTCAAACATACTCGCCGCCCGACTCTGTCGGGTGCCTTTGAAGAGCGAATTCCGAAGGCTAAATCTTCAATGGTCGCTGTAGCTATTTCCCAAAACCTTTTCTAACAACGGAATTAGAAATGTTTACTTCTTCATCCTAAATATTTAATGAAATAGATTATAATGATATACTGAGGATAATACGAAGATGAATCTGAAGAAAGCCGCTGAAGCGCAGCAGAGGCTTTCGTCCAAGCTGAACTTGAAATGGGATGGCAGGGAGGTCAACCTTATTGCGGGGGCTGACTTTGGCTATGGTTATAAGGAAAAAAAGATTGGAGCGAGTATAGTTGTTTTTAAAATTCCTGAGCTTGAGATTGTTGAGATATCAGAAGCGGTAAGAGAAATTGAATTCCCCTATCTTCCCGGGTTTTTAGCTTACAGAGAAGGTCCTGTTTTTTTGGATGCTTTCCGGAAAATAAGAAGCAAACCTGATGTAACTCTTGTTGATGGAAACGGAATTGCTCATCCCAGAAAGATGGGGCTAGCCTCGTATGTTGGAGTTATCCTGGATATCTGTACAATAGGATGTGCGAAAACGCCCTTTTTTCCTTTCGTCTTACCCTCGGAACAGAAAGGGTCCTACACTTTTTTCAGGGGTGAGAGAAAAGACAAGGCGGGGATTTGCCTGAGAACCCGTTCCGGTGTGAAGCCAATTTTTGTTTCTCCAGGACATAGGATTGATTTCATGTCCGCCATGAAACTTGTACTCAGTTGTTCAAGATTCAGGATTCCCGAGCCTTTGAGAGAAGCCCATAGAAGAGCGAGCAAAATATTTTAGATATAGCGGAGAATTTTTATACTTTGAGAAAGCGGGAAAGGGAACTGAGGCTTCCGGAGAAGCCGATGAATGCTCCTGTTGCGGTGAGCATGATGATTTGAGAAAGGGAAAGATAACGGAAATTTATGAGTTCACTGAAGACTCCCAAAGAGGCACCTAAATAAAGAGGGAAGAACTTTATCAAGAAAAAAATCAACAAGAGCGAGACCAGCCCTCCCAGTATTCCAAGAATCATTCCCTCCATAAGAAAAGGTATTCTGATAAAAGTGTTTGTCGCTCCGACAAGTCGGAGGATTAAGATTTCCTCTTGGCGCGCAAAAACATTAAGCTTGATGACACTAGAAATAATAAAAAAGGAGGCCAAAACCAATATCCCTCCTAAAAAAAATCCAACAGCTTGAGCCAATCTGGAGAGGGACTGCATTTTTTCAACCCAATCTCTGTCGAATTGAATATCCTCTACTCCCTTCATTTCCTTCATTTCCTGGATAAACGTCAGCGTTTCGCTAGAAGAGATATTTTTTTCACTGATGGTTGCTTCAAAGGAAGAGGGGAAAGGATTTACCCTTAAATTCTGGATGATTCTTCGAAGTTCTGGAAAATTATTCTGGAATTCTTCTAGGGCTTGCTCTGGACTGATAAATTGAACGGCTTCTATCAGAGATGATCCTTTTAGCTTTTCTTCTATGAGGCTTCTTTGGTCTTCAGGCAGATTTTTCTCCAGAAAAAAGATGATCATCATGTTTTTGGAGAGCTGCTGAGCTGTATAATGAAGGTTGTTGGAGAGAGATAGAAATACTCCAAATATAAGAAACGACAGACAGATGATAGTGATGGAGAAAAAGTTACGAATTCTATACTGCCAGAGGTTCCTGAGTGTTTCTTTGAGAAAGTACTTTAATTTTTGGATAATCAAAGTGCTTCCTTTCTGATTAATTTTCCTTTATACAGGAATAGAATTTTCTCACCAAAATGGCGGATCAGATCCCGATCATGGGTACAAATAATAACAGTGGCGCCCTGTTTGTTTATTTCCTTAAATAAGGTAATGATTTCGAAGGCAAGCTCAGGATCAAGGTTTCCTGTTGGCTCGTCGGCCAGGAGGATTTTTGGGTTGTTCACCACAGCCCTGGCAATAGCCAATCTCTGCTGCTCGCCGTACGAAAGTTGATAAGGATACTCCCACATTTTGTGGTGAAGGTTGACTATCCTCAGAGCATTGAAAACTCTTCTTCTGATTTCTTTGCGGGAAACTCCGATAACCCGGAGCACAATCGCCACATTCTCGAACACCTTTTTGTGGAAAAGGAGGCGAAAGTCCTGGAAGACACTGCCAATAGTCCTTCTCAGCTTATAAATTTTGTGGTCGTGAATTCTGACAACATTTTTCCCATCAACGATGATTTGACCTTGAGTAGGAATAATCTCTCTCAATATCATTTTTAAGAGGGTTGTTTTTCCTGAACCACTGGGTCCTGTGATAAAGTAGAAATCTCCTCTCTTCACGTGGAATGTAACATCAGAGAGGGCCCACCGGGGTGGCTGGTACTGCTTCCAGATGTGATATAGTTCTATCATCTTAAACTGCGCGAAAATAACTTGGAGGGAGAATTATCCCCATTATTCGAATGAGTAGGTGCGGTTCTTTTATTTTAATCACTTTTTTGCAGAGTCTGGCGGATTTCGGTATTGAGTGCTGCAGCAGCAGAAAAGTTTTGTTTTTGTTAAAAGTTGAGCATGAATTTCTAATCCGATAACAGGCTTATAAATTTGGGAGTTCATAAATTTAGGTGGAGATTATAACATATCAATTTGAGGTTTCAAAGATGAAAGAATGAGTGAGGGGGATGGGCTATGAAATGAAAAGATACATAAACCAGCCAAAAACAAGAGCTCCCACAACCATGAGGAAAAAGAGAGAAAGAGCGTACTTTATCTGACTTCTTCTCTCTGATCTTCGGATGAGGGCTAAAACGACGCAGACAAAAGCAGCATAAAGAATCATGGAGAGAAGATGGCTTTTCAAAATCATTCTTTTTTTCCGGTTGCGATATCATAGGCATCCAGGGTGACGAGATAATTCAGAAGCCCTGCACCTGCAATATAGGTAGTGCCGAATTCAAAAGTTGTATTCTTCAAATTTCCTAAACCAAAATAGAAAATTTTAGAAAGAAAGTAGAGGAGGCCACTCCCTATATCAGAAAGAAAAGCAAGAATAGTGAGAGGATTTTCTGTCTGTAAGGAGTAAATTTTTCCTCCCATGAGCAAACCAAGGGCTGCCATGGAATAGATGCAGACGAAAAAGATTCCGCCTTTCCAGAATTTTTTTTGAGAAATATGTCCTGCTCCGGGGATAAGCCATCCCAGTGCTACATAGCTTATGAGTTTTATGCCTTTGGTATCAATTTTCATTTTGAATGAAAATGATAAAGGAAAAGAGGAACCAAATCAAGGAAAATTTGGAGGAAGCGAGCGTCTCCCAAAAACAATCAAAATGAATTTATGCTATACTTATCTGTTTCAAAAAAGTGCGGGCTTGATGAATCAAGCCCCTACAAAAAAAGGTATGTTTGATAAATCAAACACCTGCACAAGATGAATCAATGCCAGAACTGCCTGAGGTTCAAACCATTGTCCAGAACCTTTCTTCAAAGCTTAAAGGTCTTGAAATTAGCTCAGTTAGAATCATTTATCCTCCTGTCCTGAGGAACAAGAAGCCTTTCCTTATTAATGACCTCAAGGGAAAGAAGGTCATAGGTGTTCGTCGCCGCGGGAAAATGCTCCTAATTGACTTTGAGAGAAATTTGAGCCTTCTCATCCATCTTAAAATGACTGGACAGCTGCTTTTTTATCCTGGAGGAAAGCCATGGGATAAGCATACTCATTTTATCCTCTCCTTCAAGGATGAAAACAATGAGCTGCGCTTCAGGGATGTTCGCAAATTCGGTTTCATCTCCTGCATCAGAAATTTAGATATTTCCTGTGCCGATGAACTTAAAAACCTGGGTCCCGAACCTCTTGAGATAGATTTTCCCTTCTTCAAAAAGCTCTTTCAAGGCAGGAAGGCACGTTTGAAAAGTCTGCTCCTCAACCAAAATTTCATAGCAGGGATTGGCAATATTTATGCTGATGAAATCCTTTTCCAGGCTAAACTCCATCCTCTAACTCCAGCTTCTCATCTTGGCGACGATGATCTGAAGCGATTATTGAAGGCTATGAGGGGCGTTTTAAGAAAAGCTATTATCCATAAAGGATCTTCAATCCGATCATTCACGAATGCGGAAGGAAAGAGAGGAGAATTCCAGAATTACCATCAGGTTTACGGGAGGGAGTCTCAATCCTGCTTTATCTGTGGAGAAAGGATTAAGCGCCTCCGTCTTGGAGGAAGAAGCAGCTTTTTCTGTCCCAGATGTCAAAAAGAAAAAAATTGCGAACCTAGTAACTGATTACGGAAATATTCCTCTAAACCGATACACCTCAGAAATTCTTTCAAGAGCAACAAGATATGCAGCACAACGCAGGGAAATGGTTTTTTGGACAGATTTTCCCCAGACCTCTTTGAGAGCTTTAACCATTTTCCGCTCCAACTCTTTGTTAACCTGATCCTCCTCCCAGAAAAGCCCGCTCAAGGCCTGAACCCATTCCAGGTGACTGACCACAACTCCCCCTGCATTGGCAAGAATGTCAGGAATCACTTCAATTCCCTTTTGTTCCAGGATTTCATCTGCTTCTGGCGTTGTAGGGCCGTTAGCCCCTTCAATGATAATTTTCGCCTTGATCTTGTTTGCATTTTTAAGATGAATCTGGTTTTCAAGGGCTGAAGGGATGAGAATGTCAACATCCTGGAGGAGGAGTTCCTCTCTATCAATTTGCTTTCCCGGATGTTTTATGATGCAGGCATGTTTTTCTACGCAATCTATGAGGCCAGGGACATCCAGGCCATTTGGATCGACAAGGGCGCCCGAGATATCAGATGTAGCCACAATTTTTGCTCCCATCTGGGATAGGAAAAGTGCGGCGTGACTTCCCACATTTCCAAATCCCTGGATGGCAATCTTGGCTCCTTTGAGATTTTTCTTTTTAGCTTTGAAAAATTCTCTGGCGATAATAGACACTCCTCTTCCGGTGGCTTCTTTTCTTCCTTTAGAGCCACCCAGGATTTCAGGTTTCCCGGTGACAATACGTGGCTCGGTGTAACCTTTCATCATCGAGTATGTATCCATGATCCAGGCCATGGTTTTTGAGGTTGTATAAATATCCGGGGCAGGAATGTCGATATGCGGGCCGAGGAGAGGTATGATTTCTAAAGTATATCTTCTGGTCAGCCTTTCAAGCTCATTTTCAGAAAGCTTGCTCGGATCGCAGATGATTCCTCCCTTAGCTCCTCCGTAAGGTAAATCCAGAAGAGAGCATTTCCAGGTCATCCAGGCAGCCAGAGCAACCATTTCGTCCTCTGTGACTTCTGGGTGGTAACGAACTCCTCCCTTTGTCGGTCCTTTGGCGTTATTGTATTGGCAGCGAAAGCCAGTAAAAACTTTTATCTTTCCGTTGTCCAGTTTGATGGGGATAGATACCTTCAAGATCCGCATCGGTTTTTCCAGGATTTTCAAGAGATTGGGATCCATGTCGATTTCTTTAGCAGCCTTATAGAGTTGTTTTTTAGCCTTGTGAGCTAACGAGTCTTCAATCATTTCATCCTCCCTGAAAAAAACTATGATATGCTAGATTAGCGAAAGAGACAATAGTAGAACAATTTTTCCTGGTTTTTATCCTTTTCCTGCAAGCTGGTTGATATTTTATGAGAAGCAGCGCTTGTATTCAGTCCAACCGCGAATTGAACCATACAATCTATTATAGCAGTTAACTGCTAATACAAGCGCAATTATTCCAGTGTCATCGCGAGGAGCGAAGAGACGTGGCGATCCGCCGTTGCGAGCGCAGCGTGGCAATCTCATCCTATAAAGACGAGATTGCCACGCCCTTTCAGGGCTCGCAATGACATTGTAAAAATATATATTGCGTTTATATTAGTTCTTCAGCAGCTAACGAGATTATTTTTGATTTTGCTCTCTATCCAGGATACAAAAATGCATACGGAGCTAGCCTCCGGTTTGACATAAAAGACGGTTTCATTATAATTGTAGTTCACTTTCAATTGCGTTTTTTCTTATCACAAGATTAGCGCTATAAAAGGAGAGAGCTAGCAATGCAAACTTTTGAAGATTTCATAGAATTTGCCATCAAAAGGGAAGAAGAAGCAATCAAAGCTTATGGAGACATCGCAGGTATAGCAAAAGCTCCAGGTCTCAAGAAACTTTTACTCGATCTCCAGGAGGAGGAAAGAAACCACAAGAAGCTTCTTCAGGATATAACAGAAGAGAAAGTTGAATCTTTAGAGATCAAGGAAGTTGCAGATATGAAAATTAGTGACTATTTAGTAGAAGAACCTCCGAGTGCTGATATGAATTTTCAGGACCTTCTTATTCTTGCTGCGAAAAAGGAGCAAAAGGCTGTGGATCTATATTCCGATCTGGCGAGAAAAGTCAGTGAAGTAGAGCTCAAGAAATTATTTGAGTTTCTCATCCAGCAAGAAAAATCACACAAGCTGAAGTTGGAAGAAGAATATGAGAAACATGTCCTTGAAGGGTATTGATTTATATCGAGAATCTTCTGGTTTCTTTAAAACAACCAAGAGGAAAGTTGCTGGTTTCTAAGAAGCCAGGTGTAATATTCAATCTTAAGGAGGATGATGATGGAAAAATGGGAATGTACGGCCTGCGGGTATATCTATGACCCTGAAAAGGGCGATCCTGATAACGGAATAGAACCAGGAACTCCTTTTGAGGATATACCTGATGATTGGGTTTGTCCTCAGTGTGGAGTCGGTAAAGAATTTTTCCAGAAGATTGCTTAAGGCTGGGCAAAGGATAGAAATTTAAATTGAGAGTAATAATCGTTGGAAATGGTTTAGCTGGGATCATATCTGCTAAAACGCTGCGCGAGCTGGATAAGAAAGTCGAAATAGAAGTTTTTGCTGAAGAAAAATATCATTATTATCCCCGTCCAAACTTGATTGAATTTTTAGCTGGCACAATTCCTTTTGAGCGGATGTTTGCCTTTCCTCAAGAATGGTATAGAGAGCAGAATATAAATATTCATGTGGGGAAACCAGTAAAAAGAATTTTCCCTGATTCACAGGAAATCGAGGTGGCGGGAGGAAAGAAAGAGAAATACGAATCTTTGCTCCTAGCTAACGGTTCTTTTTCCTTCATCCCTCCCTTTGAGGGCACAGGTAAAAAGGGAATTTTCGCATTAAGGACTCTGGACGATGCCTTTGAACTTCTCGAGTACCTCAAGAATCACCAAAGGGTAGTTGTAATCGGAGGAGGACTTTTAGGCCTGGAGATAGCCCGGGCAATGAAATCAAGAGGAGCTCGAGTGGATGTGGTTGAATTTTTCGATCGTCTGCTGCCCCGGCAGCTTGATATCCAGGGGGCATCTATGCTTAAAGTCCAGATCGAAAATATGGGTATAAACGTTCATTTCGGGTTGGCTACTGAGGAGATTCTCGGCCAAAATGATGTGAGAGGATTAAGGTTTAAGGGGGAAAGAGAGATAGAAATGGACATGGCTATAGTAGCAGCAGGAGTAAGGTCAAATATTCGACTGGCAAAGGATGCCGGTCTTGAGACAGATCGAGGGCTTGTTACCGATGATTACCTCCAGTCGAGCAATCCAAAAATATTTGGGGCGGGGGATGTTATCCAGCATAGAGGGAGAGTCTATGGGATTATCCCTTCTTCCTTTAATCAGGCCCGGGTTGTAGCTTCCAATATCCTGGGCAAGAAGGAGAAGTATGAAGGGACTGTCCCTTCTAACACCTTGAAAGTTGCTGGCCTTGACCTCACATCTGTAGGACTGGTCAATCCTGAAGAGGGTACATCAGAGGAATTTAGAAAAGAAAAAAAAGAGGAGGGAATATACAAAAAAGTTGTTATCCAGAAAGGCGTGGTCGTCGGGGCTATCTGGATGGGTACCAAGAAAGGAGTCAATGAAATCATTCGTATAATCTCCCAGAAGATAAATATAGAGAAACATAAAATTTCTCTTTTAGAAGACGATTTTGACTATTCAGTTTTATGAAAGTTAGGATTTTTTGCATATTTCTTATTTTGTCGGTTTTCCTCGCTCCCGTCTGTGTTCTGGGCAAAACCTCTGGGTATCTCTCCTTTGAATACATAAAAGGTCAAGATCAATCAGACCTGGTCGATGGAAGTTTCCGAAACTCTCAATTCGGGCTCATTTTTTCAGATGAAATTGCACCCAGTATTGACTATGTTGCAGAGATCAGGTTACGGGAAGAAAACAGAATTGAGATAGAACAGGCCTGGGTAGGATTCAATTTTTCAAATTCGTTGAATTTTAAATTAGGTCTCTATATTGTTCCTTTCGGAAAATACAATCTGATAAATCGCCCTCATCAGACGATGTTAATAAATGCTCCTCTGATTGTGGAGAAAATGTTTCCCCCAGGCTGGAGGGATATGGGAGTCCTGTTGGAGGGGAGAACAGGCAACATTTTCTATTCTGGCTATTGGGGGAACGGGCTTTTTGAGAGTGAAAATTTAGGAGGGAGCCAGCAGCTTGAGGATAATAATCTAAACAAAGCAAAGGGAGCAAGATTGGGCGTAGCGCTGAGCCAGTCGCTTGAAGTCGCCTTTTCCTATTACAGGGGGAAATATGATGAGGAAAATGAGCGAGATCTTATCCTTGAAGGAATAGATTTAATCTGGTCATCAGAAGGAGTTCAAATCCTCGCTGAGTATTTAAAAGCCAACTTACAGAATCCTGAAAGTTTTGCTGAGGGCAAAGTTGAAGGATTCTATGTTCAGGGTTCATTCGAATCAGGCAACCTTCGTCCCGTCGTGAGTTACCAGCGGCTGGAATATGAAGATCCCTTTCATGGTCAAGGTTTTATCAGTCCTGGTCCTGGAGATGGGATTTCAGAGGATAAAAGCCGCTGGGCGCTCGGTCTGGTGTATTTTGCCTCGGAAAACGTTTTTCTTTCATTCGAGTACGATTTTAACCGTGAGAAAAACTTAGAGATTAAAGACAACTCTTATTCATTGCAGGTTGCTATAAGTTTTTAACAAAAAAAGGGGACAGGCTACTTTTTTCATAAAGGGGATTTCTTTTTTCCTTAATGTAAGGATTTGATTTATTAAATCCTGAAGTCAAGATAGGGATTGTTTCCTATTTCTGAAAAAAGTAGCCTGTCCCCTTTTTTTTTGTTTAAGCCTTGTTTAAAGACTCAATTTCTGATAAAGTTCGGTCTCAATAAGATTTCTTCCTGGATATAAAAAACACGAGACTTTTAGAAGGATTTTTATGGCTAATTTACTTGTTGCTGGCACGCAATGGGGCGATGAAGGCAAAGGTAAAATTATAGACCTCCTTACTCCATCTTTTGATGTTGTGGCTCGTTATCAAGGAGGTCATAATGCCGGACATACGGTTTATGTAAACGGTAAAAAAATCATTCTTCATCTCATTCCTTCAGGGATTTTTCACAGGGGCGTGCTTTGTATTATCGGGAACGGAGTTGTCATAAATCCTAAGGCGTTTCTGGATGAAATCGAAAAATTAAGAAAATTCGGGATTGAGATAGGGGATAATATCGTGATAAGCAAGAATGCTCATCTCATCCTTCCTTATCACTCGCAGAGAGAGATTATCGATGAGGAGAGAAGAGGAGCGAAAAAAATCGGCACTACCTGCCGCGGCATCGGTCCTTCCTATGAGGATAAAATGGCTCGTCGCGGAATCAGGGCCGGAGATCTTTTGGATTTATCCATCCTCGAAGAAAAAATTAAGGAGAATGTGGAAGAAAAAAAAGCTTACTTTGCTCATTACGATAAGCCGCTCCCTGATGCGGAGAAAATCTATAAAGAATACGCCCTCTACGCTTCCAAGATAAAAAAATATGTAAAAGATGTTTCGTTTCTTTTAGATGAGAAAATGAAAGAAGGGAAATCCATTCTTTTTGAAGGAGCCCAGGGAGCCCTCCTGGACATCGATCATGGAACCTATCCTTATGTCACGTCCTCCAATTCGACCGTGGGGGGAGTATGCACCGGCTTGGGCGTTCCTCCCCAAAAAATAGATTCAGTCTTAGGAGTGGCAAAAGCTTACACAACGCGGGTTGGAGGCGGGCCTTTTCCCACAGAGATTTTTGATGAGAGAGGAAAATTTCTGCTTGAGAGGGGGAATGAATACGGGTCGACCACCGGCCGCCCCCGGCGATGTGGCTGGTTTGATGCCGTGGCGGTATCTTATTCATGCCGCTTGAACGGAATAGATAAGATTGCCCTGACCAAGCCTGATGTTCTCGATGATTTTGATGAAATACAGGTGTGTGTAGGATACAAATACAAAGGAAAACCGCTGCCCACCTTTGCTTCAGAAAGCTGGATTTTGGATAAAGTGGTCCCTCAGTATAAGAAAGTGCAAGGCTGGAGGAAACCGATCCGGAAGACAGTAGATTTCCCTTCCCTTCCTCAAGCTTTTAAAGATTACCTCAAACTCATCGAGGATACCATCCAGGCCAGGATTGCGATTATTTCCACAGGAGTGGAAAGGAACGATTGCATCCTGAACGAAGCTGAGTTGAAAGACATTGTTGATCTGGATAAAGTCAAAAAAGAAATAACCTAAATGGGAGTAAGACCTTTCGAACTTTTTTAATCTGACTTTTTATTTACCTCATTTCTAAAAGACCTTATAATAAGATGAAGAAGCTAGATCATCTGTTTTTTTCTTGAAAAAAATTGAGAAAAAATAAATTTTATGATAAAATACAATTACTATTATTGCTATATATTAAATAAGGAATCACGTATCCAGAAAGTTCTATAGATGAGAAAAGATAAGGATTATCATTTGACTGACCCGACCTGGTGTAAGGGCTGCGGTAATTATGGCATCTTTGCTGCTTTTAAGAAAGCGGCTGTGGCGCTTGACCTGGAGCCTGAGCAATTAGTCGTCGTAACAGGAATTGGTTGTCATGGGAAATTGAACAATTATTTTAATTCTTACGGATTTCATGCTCTCCATGGCCGGACTTTGCCCGTAGCCTCTGGAGTCACACTTAGGAAAAAATCATGGAAAAATTTAAGTGAAATCTATATCATTAAAACTCTATGAATGAGGAGAATTTTTTATGAAAGAAAAAGTGGAAAAAGCTTTGGATAAAATTCGACCTACCCTTATGGCCGATGGAGGGAATGTAGAACTCGTGGAGGTCAAGGATGATGTGGTTAAGGTCAAGTTGATCGGTGCCTGTAGTGGATGTCCTATGTCTCAGATGACTTTAAAGATGGGGATTGAAAGACTCTTGAAGAATGAAATCCCAGGGATAAAAGAAGTCGTTGCAGTATGAGGAAATTAGCAGGGAGAAAAATTAATCCAGCTTTCTTGATTTCTGACAGTTTTTTCAATTAAGGGAAAAGGAGAAGAGATGAGACGAGTATATTTAGATCAAATCGCAGCAACCCCTCTTCATTCCCAGGTGCTTGAAGCTATGCTCCCTTATTTGAAAGAAACTTTCGGAAATCCTCAGAGTCTTCATTCTGTCGGCCAAGAAGCTTTAATCGCTGTTGAAGAAGCAAGAGAGAAGATAGCTCAGCTCATTAATTGCGAGCCTACAGAGATTTTATTTACTTCAAGCGGATCAGAATCCAATAATTTTGCCCTGAAAGGACTTGCCCTTGCACATCAAAAAAGAGGAACGCATATCATTCTCTCTGCAGTCGAACATCAATCAATTCTTCATTCAGCCAAGAGCCTTGAAAAACTCGGGTTTAAGGTAAGCTCTGTTCCAGTTGATAAATGGGGATTAGTGAACCCAGAGGAAGTCCGGCGAGCTTTTTCCGATGAAACCATACTTGTTTCCGTAATGTTTGCCAACAGTGAAGTGGGGACTATAGAGCCGATTGGTGAAATAGCGCATATTTGTCGCTCCCGCGATGTTCTCTTTCATACAGATGCGGTGGCAGCTGCGGGGAACATTCCTGTTGATGTGAAGGAGTTAGGAGTCGATGCTTTGAGCTTGGCAGGAAATCAGTTCTACGGTCCCCAAGGCTCCGCAGCCTTGTTTGTGAAAAAAAACGTAAGAATCCTTCCCTTCATTGACGGCGGTATTCAGGAGAGCGGAAGGAGAGCGGGAACAGAAAATGTGTCAGGTATTGTTGGCCTGGGAAAAGCGGCAGAGATTGCCAGAAAGGAGATGGAAAAACGGAATGAAAAAGTAAAGCCCTCGAGGGACAGGCTAATAAAACTCCTTCCTCAGGAAGTGGAGCATGTGTTTCTCACCGGCCATCCTGAAAAAAGGCTCCCTCATCATGCGAGCTTTTGTATTGAGTTTGTCGAAGGAGAAGCGATGCTCTTGAATCTGGATATGCAGGGTATATCTGCCTCGAGTGGTTCTGCCTGCACTTCAAGGGCTCTAAAAGCTTCCCATGTTCTTCTGGCCATGGGTATAGATCATGCCCTTGCCCAAGGCTCGCTTGTTTTCAGTTTGATTGAAGAGACGACTTCCAAGGATATAGATTATCTGCTTGAAGTCTTCCCTCCTATAATAGAGAGACTAAGAAAAATGTCTCCCTTATATACCCAGTATTTAGAGGAGAAAGGAAAATGATTTACGGCGAAAAAGTGATGGAACATTTTCAAAACCCACGGAACGTAGGAGTTATACAAGATGCAGACGGAGCCGGCCGGGTAGGCAATCCTGTCTGCGGTGACCTGATGAGTTTTTATATCAAGGTGAAAGACAATCGAATCGAGGATGTCAAGTTTCAGACTTTTGGCTGCGGCGCTGCCATTGCTGTCTCCAGCATGGTCAGTGAAATGGCCATGGGAAAGACGATTGAAGAGGCCCTTAAAATCACAAACGAGAGTGTCGCCGAGGAGCTGGGAGGATTACCCAAGAATAAACTTCATTGTTCAAACCTGGGAGCAGACGCACTTCATAAGGCGATTGAAAATTACAAAGAGAGGCAGAGAGCTGAGGCTGAGAAAAAGGAGGCTAAGGTGAAGCCAGTTGATAAGGAGAAATGCTACTGTCCTTACTGCGAAGGTCCTCTCGAAGGTCTGGAAGATTACTGCAAACAGTGTGACATTGAACTTGAGGAGTGTCCAGAATGCGGAGAGCCCGTTAAAAAAGGGGAAGAGAAATGCCCCCACTGCGGCGCAACGAAAGTTAGGGTATAAACCTTTAGTGCATGCCAGCTTTCCCTGAATCCAAAGGCGAAGCAAAATAGAAATAAAGCAAAATAATAATAAGGATGATAGAGAAAAGAGTGAAGGCTGATGTGAAATTAGATTGTTATGGCCTGCTCTGCCCCATGCCTATTGCCCAGACAGCAGAAAAAATAAAAGAAATGAAGATTGGAGAAGTTTTGGAAGTGATCTCAACAGATGAAGGAATCAGAGAGGATATGCCAGCTTGGTGCAGGCAGACCCGACAAGAATATCTAGGATTGGAGAAAGAAGGAGAAACTATAAAAGTGTATGTCAGGAAAGTGAAGGATTAGCCTTGTTTATCCGAACCAGGCCAACGTGGGAAATCGAACGGATTTGTTGGAGTTTGATTCATCAAACCCACCATTGATTGTATAATTTATTATTGTAGGGGCTTGATTCATCAAGCCCGCGTTTGAATGGATAATTTCTTAACGTAGGGGTTTGATTTATCAAATCCATTTTGGGGAGAAAAGTGAACAAAGAAGAGATAAGGGACAAAATAGCGAAATTAAAAAAAGAAAAGAATGCCGTTATATTATCCCATAATTATCAGATTGGAGAAGTCCAGGATGTAGCTGATTATATCGGGGATTCCTTGGGCCTGAGCCAGAAAGCCGCTCAGGTGGATGCAAAGATTATTGTATTTTGTGGGGTTCACTTTATGGCTGAAACAGCCAAGATACTGGCGCCGGAGAAAACAATTCTTATCCCGGATGCAAGGGCTGGCTGTCCTATGGCTGACATGATTACTGCCTCGGAGCTTCGGCAGTGGAAAAAAAATTATCCAGAAAGTAAGGTTGTCTGTTATGTCAACACAACCGCAGAAGTAAAGGCTGAATGTGATATTTGCTGCACTTCGTCAAATGCCGTCACAGTTGTGAATTCCCTTAATGCGGATGAAATTCTTTTTGCTCCGGATAAAAATCTTGCAGCTTATGTTGCCCGCCACACGAAGAAGAAGATTATTCCCTGGGATGGCTACTGCTATGTTCATAGATACATCAAAGATAGAGATATAAGGGAAAAAAGGAATCTTCACCCCGGAGCAGAGGTCTGGGTTCATCCTGAATGCCTACCCGAAGTCATAGATCTTGCAGATAAAGTTCTTTCTACAGGAAAAATGGCTCAGGAAGCCCGCAAGACAAAAAAGAAAGAAATCGTTATAGGGACTGAAACGGGGATAGTCCACAGATTGAAGAAAGAGAATCCAACCAAGAATTTTTATCCTGCCAGAGACACGGCCCTTTGTTTTAACATGAAAAAGATAGATCTGCGAAAAGTTTTAAGATCTTTAGAAAATATGATTCATAAGATTGAGGTTCCTCTAGAAGTGAGTCAAAAAGCAAGGGGAGCCATAGAAAAAATGGTCGAGATTTAAGGAGAAGAGGAATGAAAGAAAAGACAGAAGAAAATTTGAAGAATGCTTTTGCTGGAGAGAGCCAAGCTCATATGAAATACTTAGCCTTTGCTGATAAAGCAGAGAGAGAAAATTTTTCTAATGTTGCCAGGCTCTTCAGAGCTAATAGCTTTGCTGAGCAAGTTCATGCCATAAATCATCTCAGGACTTTGTACGGAATAAAGAAGACTCCTGAGAACCTCCAGGAAGCAATAGAAGGGGAAACCTTCGAGGTAGAAGAAATGTATCCCGCTTATATCAAGGTAGCTGAAGAGGAGCAGGAGAAAGGAGCAGAAACCGTAACCAAATGGGCCTTGGAAGCAGAAAAGGTTCATGCTGAACTTTACCAGAAAGCCAAAGAAGCCGTGGAAAAAGGGAAAGATTTAGAATTTAAGCCCATCCATATCTGCCAGGTTTGTGGATTTACTGCGGAAGGGGAAGCTCCTGACATCTGTCCTGTCTGCGGTGCGCTTAAGGAGAAATTCAAAAGATTCTAGCCCTGAATGTAGGGGCTTGATTCATCAAACCCACCTTTGGAGTAGTTGTTTTTTAATGTAGGGGCTTGATTTATCAAACCCGCCTTTGTTTTTTCTGTTTTTTCATTTTGATAAATTTCATATATAATTAGATAAAAAGGTTAGAGAATAAAACCAGTCCATTCATCGCAGGAGCCTTTTAAGATCAGACGGACGTTATCTTAATATTTTCTATTTTTTTAGGATGAGGAAGAGTGAGGCATTCTTGGCGCATAGCAAAAGTTTTTGGGATAGATATAAAAATAGATTCAAGCTGGCTTGTTATTTTTATGCAATTGCATTCAGAGCTTGGTGTTTAAGAGGGAGAGATAGAAATGGAGACTTTACCCAAAAAGATACGAAAAAGAAACAATTCTCTGGTTGCCTTTGATGAGGAAAAAATAAAAAGAGCTATCTTTCGAGCTGCTCTTGAAGTGCTTAGAGATGAAAAGAGAGCAGCCCAAATAGCCGATGTTTCTACGAAAAAAGGTTTGGAAAAAGTTGCCTCCTCCTTTAAGGATAAAATTCCCTCTGTGGAGGAGATTCAGGACATTGTGGAAGAGGCTTTGATGGAAGAAGGATTCAGTTCGATTGCCAGAAGCTACATTCTCTATCGGGAAGAACACAGAGATCTCAGGCAGGTTAAGGTCATCTACGGAGTTAGAGATGACTTAAAACTTCCCATGAACACTCTTGTTGTTCTTAAAAAACGTTATTTGTTAAAAGATGATGAGAGAGATATTATTGAAACTCCCAGAGAGCTTTTCAGAAGAGTTGCCAGGGCTGTGAGCGAAGGAGAAGCGAATTTCAAATCAGAAAAGAAAAAGGAAGATGTTGAAGAAAAGTTTTTCCAGATGATGACCAGTCTTGAATTTTTGCCAAACTCTCCAACCCTCATGAATGCTGGAACCTCTTTGGGTCAGCTTTCTGCCTGCTTTGTGCTGCCTGTGGAAGATTCTATAGAAGGAATTTTTGACTCTTTGAGTAACATGGCCAGGATTCACCAGACAGGTGGAGGAACAGGTTTTAGTTTTTCTCGATTAAGACCCAAAGGAGACCTGGTATCTTCCACCAAAGGAGAAGCATCAGGTCCTGTTTCCTTCATGAGTATTTTTGATCAGGGCACCGGAGTCATTGTCCAGGGAGGAAGAAGAAGGGGAGCCAACATGGGCATTTTGCGTTGTGACCATCCAGACATCGTGGATTTCATCGAAGCCAAAGTCCAAGAGGGTGCCTTTTCCAATTTTAATCTATCAGTAGCTGCGACTGATGAATTTTTGGAGGCGGTTAAAAAGAATGATAGCTTTGATTTAGTAAACCCGCGGACAAAGAAAAAAGTCAAATCTATGAACGCAAAAGCGCTTTTTGATCTGATCGTCTATTCCGCCTGGCGTTCGGGGGATCCGGGCGTTGTCTTTCTGGATGAAATCAACCGGCGGAATCCAACTCCTCAGGTTGGTCGGATAGAGGCCACAAATCCATGCGGGGAGATTCCTCTCTTGCCTTACGAAAGCTGCAACCTTGCTTCGATAAATATATCCAAATTTGCGAAACGCAATTCTGTAGAATGGAAAGAACTGAAAGAGAGGATCTGGTGGGGAGTTCGCTTTCTCGATGACGTTGTAGAAGTCAACAGGTATCCTCTGCCCGAGATCCGGAAGATGACACATGCTAATCGCAAAATTGGCCTTGGAGTAATGGGTTTTGCGGATATGCTGGTAAAGTTGGGCATCCCTTATTCTGATGAAGAGGCTCTCCGATTGGGATCGAAAATTATGAAATTTTTTCACGAGGAATCCCTTAAAGCCTCCCAAAATTTAGCCAATGAGAGGGGAGTATTTCCGAATTATAAGAAATCTATATATCCAAAGAAAAATCTAAAGCTGCGCAATGCTACACTGAATACGGTTGCCCCTACAGGGACAATCAGTATCATCTCTGGCTGTTCAAGCGGTATCGAGCCCCTCTTTGCTCTGAATTATGTCCGCAATGTTCTATCCGGAAGAAAACTTTTTGAAATGAACCCTCTGTTTGAAGAGGAACTCCAGAAGAGAGGCCTTTATTCAAAAGAACTCCTGGCTGAAGCAGGAAAGTTTGGCTCCATTCAAGACATCCCTGAGCTGCCTCCAGAGTTAAAGAAGGTTTTTGTGACTGCCTTTGATATTCGTCCTGAACAACACCTGAAGATTCAAGCTGCTTTTCAGAAATATACTGATAATTCTGTTTCCAAAACCATAAACTTGCCTCCTGATGCCACTGTGGAAGATGTGAGGAATATCTACCTCCTGGCTCATGAGCTGAAATGTAAAGGGATAACAATTTATCGTTACGGAACAAAAAAAAATCAGGTGCTTTCTTTTGATACGAGAACAGCAGAAGAGAGCGGAGAAGATTTTGACTTTATCACGGCTGCATCCGAGTACGCAGGAGGATGCCACTCTGGGTTGTGTCCGTATTAGCGCGAGGTTTAAAGATGGAAAGTGCAGAAAAGAGAATCGAAGAGATTATAGCTATTCTGAGTGAAGGTTATCCCTCGAGTCGAACAGCTCTCAAACATGAAAATCCGCTCCAGATTCTTGTGGCGACAATTTTAAGTGCTCAATGCACGGATGAAAAAGTAAATCAGATCACTCCGTCCCTTTTTCAAAAATACCCGACACCTTCTGATTTTGCTTCTGCAGATAAACAAGAATTTGAGGCAGAAATCAGGCCGACAGGGTTCTTCAGGAACAAAGCGAAAAGCATTATTAATGCTTCCAAAAAGATTGTTGATGATTTCGGGGGTAAAGTACCGGATAATATGGAAGACCTTATAACTCTGCCTGGAGTGGCAAGGAAGACAGCCAACATTGTCCTCTCCAGCGCTTTTAAGAAGGCTGAAGGTATTGCTGTCGACACTCATGTGAAACGCTTGTCTCAAAGATTGGGTTTGAGCAGGGAAAAGGATCCGGATAAGATTGAAAGAGACCTTATGAAGATTGTCCCAAAGAAATACTGGCTCGATTTTAATTATATGTTCGTCAACCATGGCCGGAAGATCTGTTCGGCTCGAAAACCTCTTTGCCCTCAATGCGGTGTAAAACACCTCTGCCCCTCAGCCAAAGAGTTTTTTTCTGAAGCAGAGCTCAATCCTTGAATCCAGAGAAAATGATGAAAGAAGCTATGCTCTACAAAGCTCTTCCTGAGAAGAAAGTCTTATGTTTCCTCTGCAGCCACCGCTGCGAGATTGCCGACTCGAAATTCGGCATTTGTAGGGTAAGACAGAACCGGGAAGGAAAGCTTTATACCCATGTTTATGGGGAAGTCATAGCTGCCCATGTCGACCCCATCGAAAAAAAGCCCCTTTATCATTTTTTACCCGGGACAACATCTTTCTCCATCGCCACCATAGGCTGCAATTTCCGCTGTCCCTTCTGTCAAAACTGGCAGATTTCCCAGGCTTCAAAGAGAAAAAAGGGAGGATTACAAGGCCAAAAACTTCTCCCTGAGGATGTTGTCCAGGCGGCAAAGAATTACGGTTGTCGAAGTATTTCATATACTTACACCGAACCAACGATTTTCTTTGAGTATGCCTACGATACAGCCAAACTTGCCAAGAAAGAAGGCCTGGCTAATATTTTTGTCACCAATGGCTTCATGACTCCGGAAGCTCTGGAGACAATCGATCCTTATTTAGATGCCTGCAATGTTGATCTAAAATCTTTCAGGGAAGAGTTTTATAAAAAGATATGCAAAGCTCATTTACAGCCTGTTCTTGATTCTATTCGCCTTATGAAAAAATTAGATATCTGGGTCGAAGTTACAACTTTGGTGGTTCCGGGGGAGAACGACGGAGAGGAGGAGCTGCGGAGCATCGCCCGCTTTATTGCCGAGACAGATCCTGATATTCCCTGGCATATAAGCCGCTTCTATCCTAACTATAAATACACAGACACTCGGGCAACCCCCATTGAAACCTTACGCAAGGCTTATTCAATAGGGAAAAAGGAAGGCCTTCGCTATATTTATGTAGGGAATGTCCTGGGAGAATCAGAAGATACTCTGTGTTCCTCCTGCGGAAAAACGCTTATTCGAAGGTCTGGATTCAGTATTTCAGACTACAAGGTGAAAGATTCCGCATGCGCTTTCTGCGGAACACATGTCGCAGGTGTTTTTGGACCGACTGAATGATTCTACGACCAGGTCGTCCGGGAGGCTCAAGACTAGTGAGAGTCATGAACTAGGGGAAAGCTAAAGGTGGAAAGATACAGGTTTCTCCGTCATACGGCTGATGCAAAATTTCAAGCTTTTGGCGCGAATTTGGAGGAAGCCTTCATTAATGCAGCTTTGGCCACAGCATCTTTGATGTGGGATTGGGAGAAAATCGAGAAAAAAATAGAGCACAGGATCGAAGTAAGCGGAAAAGACCTCAAGCAGTTGCTTAGCAGCTTTTTAGAAGAGATAATATACCTGTTGGATTCGAAAATGTTTCTTTTGGGTTTTCCTGAGAATTTGAGAATTGAAAAAAAAGGAAGCCTTCATGTATTGAAAGCTCTCTTCAAAGGCGATAAATATTCTGATAAGTATAAAATCCATGGAAATGTCAAGGCTATAACCTATAATGAGATGGAAATCGAACAAAACGTCCATTTCATGGTTCAGGTTGTGGTCGATGTTTGAGGTGTAAAGATGGAGCTAAAAAGAATAAATGACTATACCTGGGAAATTCCGAAAGAAGGGGATATGAAAGTCCCTGCGCTTATTTATACTTCGGCGAAGCTTCTTGAAAGTGTAAGGCGGGATATGACCCTAAAGCAGGCAAAGAATGTGGCCTGCTTGCGTGGCATACAGAGGAAGTCTTATGTTATGCCCGATGCTCATCAGGGATATGGATTTCCGATAGGTGGAGTAGCTGCTTTTGATATGGATGATGGCATCATTTCTCCCGGCGGAGTTGGCTATGATATCAACTGCGGAGTTAGGCTGTTGAGGACAAATTACACCGAGAGAAATATCCATGAAAGGCGGGCGCAGCTTTTAGCCGAAATGTTCAAAGCGGTCCCAGCAGGCGTGGGCAAAGGAGGTATCACTCGCCTGAGCCGGAATGTTCTTCTTGAAGTCTGTGCCAAAGGCGCAGAGTGGGCAGTTGAGAATGGTTACGGAACAAGGGAAGACTTGCAGAGGACTGAAGAGAGTGGAAGGATGGAAGCAGCAGACCCCAGCTATCTTTCGCCTCGAGCGGTGGAGAGAGGAATTCCTCAGCTGGGAACCTTGGGTGCTGGAAATCATTTCTTGGAGATACAAAAAGTTTCGGAAATTTATGACGAGCAAGTTTCTCGAGTTTTTGGGATCCAGTCCGAAGGACAAGTTTTGGTGATGATTCACTGCGGAAGTCGAGGATTGGGACACCAGGTTGCATCTGATTACATCCGATTGATGGAAAATAAATTTGGGATTAGAGAATTACCCGATAGAGAACTGATAAACGCGCCAATTCGTTCGCAGTTAGGCGAGCAGTACTATAAATCCATGAGTGCAGCAGTCAATTATGCTTTTGCCAACCGACAGATGATAGCTCATTGGGTCCGCGATGTTTTTGCCAAAGTTATGGGAAGCTCGGAAGGAATGAATCAGGTGTATGATGTTTGCCATAACGTAGCTAAATTTGAAAAACACAGAATAGACGGAAAGGACAAAGAGGTTTGCATTCATCGCAAGGGAGCGACAAGGAGCTTTGGACCGGGCCGGGAAGAAATTCCTGAAATCTTTCGCTCTGTCGGACAGCCAGTCATCATTCCCGGGAGCATGGGGACAGCCTCTTATCTACTTGTCGGGACTTCAGAGGCGGAACAGTTGAGCTTTGGTTCCACTGCTCACGGAGCAGGAAGAGTAATGTCCAGGCATGAAGCTTTGCGCAGATTCAGGGGAGAACAGATTAAGCAGGAGATGGAGAGCAGGGGAATTGAACTGAAGTCCACGAGCTGGAAAGGAGTAGCCGAAGAAGCTTCCGGAGCCTATAAGGATGTGGATGAAGTCGTTAAAGTCTCCCATAAAGCGGGAATAGGGAAACTGGTAGCAAAGGTTGTTCCGGTTGCAGTTATGAAAGGCTAGCTGCCTAAGTTACAATTTTATCTATATCTTTTTCAGCATAATCCTCAAAATCTTGTGCAAGGGCATATTCGCTCTGGAGCATCATATAATGGCTGTGCTCGACCTTACTAAAATAGGTGATAATTTTTTTCTGGGGATCCTCAAATCTTTTGGAAAGATTGGCATAAAAATTTTCTGCTGACTTCTCTGACTCCATTGCCTGGTGGAGAATGTCCGCAAAAGATGAAGAAGAGCCGATGTGGATGGACGGAAGCAGAGCCTCATCAGTAGTATCCGGGATTTGAGGCTCATCTCCTTGATAGAGAGTTTCAAAAAGATTTTCCAATATCTTTTTATGTTTATTCTCTTCATAAGCCAGCCATTGAAATTTTTCCTTAAGCAGAGGATTTGAAACCCTTTCAGCCAGGTCAGAATAGGTTTTATTTGCATCGATCTCCGCTCTAATCGCAATTCCTAAGAGTTCATTTACAGATGCTGTAGAAACATCTAGCATTTTTTTCTCCTTTGAATAGATTTAATAAAATTTGAAAGATGCGAGCTCAAGCATCACGGCATTTTTCCAGTTCAAATATAACTTAAGCTCTTATTTTATCAGAAAATCCAGAAATGAAAAGTTAAAATTAACAAGTGCGGCCTGATGTCTCGAACGCAATCAAAGTACGGTCTGCATAGAATATCTAGCATTATGTGTGAAAAAAGACAATTCAAACTTTTGACATCTAATTTTTCTTGTGCTATAGATACTTTCACTTGTGCCTGCTGGAGAAGAAGAAACTAAATTTGCCGTTTGCCGTATCTTTTAATAGTGCAACGTATTATGGGTATTGAAATTTCAAAATTCAGTTCCAGATCAAAAAGGGTGTTCTCTATTTCCCGTTTGTATGGCCTTTTGGGTCCACGTGCCCACACGGTTATGATGTTCAGTGCGATATTTTTTACCCTGACGGTAAAATTCTTTCATTCATATCGAACAGGTATGATCAACGAATACTTTGGCTGGATACTTGCTGATATAGCAGTGCTGTTGGGAATCGAAGTTATCCTGGCCCTGGTCTGTTTTCGCTGGCCGCGGTCATGGGTTATCCGTGTAGCTTGCGTCGTTGCCGCTGTTGTCTGCACCTGGTCGGTCATAAACGCTGGCTGGGTGATAAGGTCAGGAATGCAAATCCTGCCAACAGTCTTCGTGTCCTTATTTCTCGATCCTGTAACCTCGTTAGTTACGATTATCACAAATATAATAGATATGAAGGTTGCTGCCGTAATCCTGCTTGTGCCAGCCGCCGTTGCTATCGTCTTTTTATTTTTCGTTTTAGCTACGCCCCTGCCGCCGCTTTACAACCGCAAGCCCTTTGCTACAAGAATCATTGTTTGCGTCATGTTTATCCTTATCGCTGTAGTGTCTCGCAGTGCATTGGCCAGGCGAGGTTCACCATCGATAGCTTCGGCAGGATTACATTACAATAGTCAATTAAAAGCAGTAAAGAGCTTTTTCTCGGCTGACCCCTGGCGGCTGACCAGCGTCGATTTAGCTAACGCCAAACGAAAAATACCTGCCTTTGACCAAGCGCAGATTCCGCTAAGATCAAAGCCGAAAAACTATAAAGACTATAATGTAGTTATAATAGTCCTTGAGGGCGTTCAATACGGGAAGACTTCACTCGGGGATAGACAGAGTAACCTAACGCCCTATCTTGCTGATTTGGCTGATCAGGGTGCTGAATTTACAAACTTCCGTTCCTCACTTACTCATACAACAAAAGCTCTGTTTGGCCTTCTAACCGGCCGCTTTCCTTCGGCCTTCCCGGATATTGCCGAGGCCGTACCTGTTGTTAAGCCTTATTCCAGCATGGCTACGATCCTTGAAGATCAGTTGAATTATAGAACTGCATTTTTCCAGTCAGCCAAAGGCAACTTCGAAGCTCGGCCCAGTTTAGTCTCTAATCTCGGCTTCGATAAGTTCTGGTCCAGAGAAGATTTAGATGACCAAACCGCCTTTGTTGGCTATTTGGGCAGTGATGAGTTTTTGATGGTGGAACCGATTGTCAGATGGATAAAATCTGACGAGAAGCCCTTTTTCTTGACGGTTCTTTGCTCTGTTAGCCACAATCCTTATGAGGTTCCCGAGTGGTTTGCCACGCCTTTCAGGGAGCCGGCAGAGCGTTACCAGCAGACGATTTCTTATACCGATAAATTTATAGCTGCACTGGACAGCAAGCTCACTGAGCTGAATCTTAGAAAAAAAACAGTTTTTTGTGTTGTCGGAGATCACGGCGAAGCATTTGGAGAACACGGTATGTTCGGCCACATTCGGATAGCCTTCGAGGAGCTCTTACACGTACCCATGATTATACGCGCTCCGTCTTTAGTGGAGCCGGAAACTAGGATTACTGAAGCAGCCAGCTCTGTTGATTTAGCGCCGACACTGCTGGCTCTGTTGGGTTTTGATGCCGACGCCGCTGACTTTGACGGCCTTAATGCCCTTAGGCCTATGCCGGATGACCGCAAAGTGTTTTTTTCCGGATGGCTGCAGGAGAGTCCTGCGGGTTTTGTAATAGCCAACAGGAAGTTTTTATACAATCCGACGGACAAAGTGGTCTCTCTGTATGATTTGAGTGCTGATCCGTATGAATTGATCAGGATTGAGCTGACCGGGCCGCAGGCTCAGAGGATTGCTTCCGAGATTATCACCTGGCGAAAAAACAGCATTTTTCAGCTTAACCGCGAGAGGGCTGGCAGGAAAATACTCTTTGACTCCTGGCAGTGTCGCTGGATCAATCGGTTTGCCTGGGCTAAGCGTTATCCAGATGTGATAAATTAAGTTTTACTATCTTGCTTTTCTAGGCTTTTCTCTCTTTTTATTATAGCGAAACCATGCATGTCATACTTGCCGGTTATAATGTTGACAGAGAGGTTATCGAAGAGCTTAAGAAAAACTCCCCGTCTCGAGAGGACATTACTCCTGAAACCCTTTCTGCTTCTTATGCCCGTATTTCCAGGGACCCTCGTCCTGTAAACGAACTGCGAGCCGTTGCCAGAGCTGAGGTAGAAAAGGCTAGGAAATCCAACCAGAACATTATTTTCAAAATGGGCCACCATTCTGTTGCGGAGCATGCTGTTTTCAATTTTGATATTATCGGAGTGAGCAGACTGGCCGTAGAGGAAATCGAAAAGTTTCGTCTCTGTTCTTATACAGAAAAGTCTCAGCGATACATCGCCCTGAAGGATGACCTTTTTATCCCAGAGGAGATTAAAAACTCTGGGAAGCAAAGTGTTTTCGTAAGAACAATCAAAGCCCAAAATTCTCTTTACCGCAAGCTCTATAATAAATTACGCACATATTTCTTGGAAAAGAACAAAGAAGCTACAAGCAGCTCTAAGAAGCATTTTATGCTAGAGGGTTGGGCCAAGGAAGATGCTCGTTATGTGGTGAGCTTGGCTACCAAAGGTCAGCTAGGTATGACTGTTAATGCCCGGAGTCTGGAATTTTTGATCCGCCGGTTTGCCTCACAAAAACTGGCAGAGCTTAAGGAGTTCAATCAAAAGATTTATGCCCTGGCTAAAGAAGTTGCTCCTTCAATTATTCTTTTTACTGAGGCTAATGATTTCGATTCTAAGACATACCCCGAGATTGAGGAAAAGGCTCAGTTCTTCCTGGAGTCTTCAAGGAAAAGTAAGGAGCTGGTTTGTCTCGTTGATTTTACAACACAGGCAGATGCTAAATTGATTGCCTCTATTTTGCATACCTCTTCAACTTTGCCTTACGAGGAATGTTTCAAGAAGGCTAATAATCTTAGCCTGGAAGAAAAGAAAGAATTTCTGAAGCCAGCTTTCAAATACATGGAATTTTATGATACTCCTCTCCGTGAATTCGAATATGTGAACCTCACTTATGATTTGATTATCTCCGCCTCATGTTATGCCCAGCTCAAACGACACCGTATGGCTACCTTGACGGCTCAAAAATACGATCCTGAGTTAGGAGTGACTGTTCCGCCTTCAATAGAGGATATTGGATCAAAGAAGGAATTTATGGAGATGATGGAGGAGACTAACCATGTTTATTCGCTCTTGAAAGAAAATATGGATCAGGGGGCAGAGTATGTTCTGACCAATGCCCATCGAAGAAGAGTCTTACTAAAGGTTAATGCCAGAGAATTGCATCATATTTCCAGGCTGAGAGAGGATGCTACTGCCCAGTGGGATATTCGGAGAACAGCTGGAGCGATGTCCAGATTGGCAAAAGAAGTTATGCCTCTGACCTGCCTTCTTCTCGGAGGTAAAGACTCTTATTCTGAAATATACGAGGATATATTCGGCAGCCCCCCCAAACTTTCCCCCCCAGAATAATAATATGTCTTTATGCTTTCTTTTTTACGATTCTATAGAATTTTCTCTTACCAATTTTAAGGATTACATCGCTCTTTTTGCTCAAATCTATTTTGAAAGCAACGTCTTCGATTCTTTTCCCGTCAAGATAAATCCCTCCTTGGCGGATTACCCTTTTTGCCTCTTTTCTTGAAGGGAAAATGCTTCGTTCGGCCAGCAGATCAATAAGGGGAACTACTGTTACCACGGCCTCAACTTTAGTTTTGTCTTTAACTTTACCTTTGAGTTCTGCTTTTTTTTCGATTTTTATTTCTATATCTTCAATTTTTGTAGGAAGCTCTTTTTCTTTGAATACCCTTTCAAATTCCTGCAAAGCTTTTTTTGCCTTTTCCTTTCCCCAAAAATCAGATGCGATGGACAGGGACAATCTTGATTTGAGGTCCTTAGGATTGATTTTTTCTTCTTTGACCTCTCTTTTCCATTTTTCAATCTGCAAGAGGGATTCGTCTGTTAGAAGCTCGTAGTAGCGAAACATCAAGGGGTCTGAGATGGACATGACTTTTCCGTAAATTTCCGAAGGAGGCTCAGTAATTCCTACATAATTGTTTAAGGATTTGCTCATTTTCTCCACGCCTGTCAAGCCTTCCAGCAGGGGAGTGGTCATGATCACCTGGGGCTCCTGCTTAAATGCCTTTTGTATTTCACGGCCGACGAGGAGATTGAACTTTTGGTCTGTTCCGCCGAGTTCCACGTCTGCTCTTAAGGCAACAGAATCATAAGCCTGCATGAGAGGGTAGAGGATTTCATGGACAGATATGGGTTTGTTATTTTTCAGGCGGTTGGTAAAATCATCCCTTTCCAGTATCCGGGCCACTGTGTATTTAGAAGTAAGGTTAATAATATCAATACTGGTCAGTTTTTCTAGCCATCGAGAATTAAAATCGATGATCGTTTTTTCAGGATCGAGAATCTTGAATATCTGCTTCTTATAGGTTTCAGCATTTTTATTGATCTCTTCTCTAGTCATGGGAGGACGGGTGGCCGATCTTCCCGAGGGATCGCCGATAAGCCCGGTAAAGTCGCCGATGAGAAAGATCACATCATGGCCTAAGTCCTGAAAGTGCTTCATCTTGCGCAAGAGCACAATGTGGCCTAAATGAATATCCGGGGCCGTGGGATCAAATCCCGCTTTAACTTTTAAAGGCTTATTTTTCTTGAGAGATCGGGCCAGTTTGGCTTTTAGCTCTTTTTCCTGAATAATATCCACACAGCCTTTTTTTAGGTATTCAAATTGTTCTTCAACTGATTTCATTGTCTTTTCTTTAGAGTGGCTCTATTTTATATACACTCTTCTTCCCCTCACCTCGAGTCTCCCATCAAAATAGAGCCTTACCGCTTCGGAATAGATTTTATGTTCTTCTTTTAGGATTCTATCGCTCAGAGTTTCCTCTGTATCATCCTGAATGACGGGCACTA